>CACZIP010000144.1 GCA_902781245.1 uncultured Coriobacteriaceae bacterium
TAAAACCGAAGGCGAGCTGCTGGTCAGCGGCACTGAGGGCTACATCCTCGCGCCGGCGCCTTGGTGGCTCACCTCGCGTTTTGAAGTTCACAACGAAGACCCCGATGACGTGCAAGTTCACGAAGTCGCGTTCTTGGGAAGTCGTTTGCGCTACGAGATCAGCAATTTCATCCACCTGGTCAGAGGCGATGACGATCGCTACCCGAAGCTCACCGCCGAGGAATCTATCGCCATGGCAGGCGTTTTCGAACGTTATCTCGAAGGGAGTGCAGCATTTCGTGAGCGTATTTAATGCTGCCATGATTCCCGCCAAGGCTGTCGACCCGGAAACGGGCTTGCTCGTCCACGACGAGGAGTCTTGGACCAATTGGGAACCGCTTGAACTAGGGGCGGGAAGTGGCATTCTGCGAGCACGCGAGGGTTACCGGTATCGCATCGCATGTTATGCCGCGGAATACGATGAAGCGCTTGTCCACGAATACTGTTACGACGCCGAATCGAACTGGACGACGCTCACGTCATGCACCGAGCCAGATGTATGGTTGGATGGGCCCTCGTCGTTTTCCCATGACTGTTTTGTTCGTATTACCGTGCAAAGGGTTGATGGATTCTTGGCAGTTCGACCATACAAGCTCGATGAGATGATCGAGCTCGATTATGTTCCCCCTGCTGTTTCGCCGCAGCCCGGCTGGGCGCACGCTGAAGTCGAACGCGTTGCCGCACGCGTTGCAGAGTTGAGCAAGCCGGGCGACTTGGTGCTAGTCGCGCTAACAGACGTTCACTATTCCACAGGTTGCATCTGGCCTCAGACGGCTCGCAACATGCGTGCCGTTGTCGATCTTGTCCATCCCAACGCTATCGTGCAGCTGGGTGATGTGGGAGACGGCATTACGCCCATCCTCGTCACGCGCTCGTTTGCTGGCCGCGTTTTGGGTGATTTGCGCAACTGCGGCGTTCCCGTGCTCTCGTGCGTGGGCAATCATGACGTCAACTATTTCAAGGGGAATGACGAGCTATTATCGCAGGAAGAATGCATGCAGCTCTATCTCGACCGTGAGAAACCCTGGTATTTCGAAGATTTCCCCGCAATGCGTGTGCGATGCGTGTTCTTGGATTCGTTCGATCCCTCCCGCAAGCAGCGCTACGGGTTCGCTGAGCGTGAAGTATGGTGGCTGCGGAAAACGCTGTGTACGACTCCTCGCGATTGGAAACTGCTGGTGTTCTCCCATGTGCCGCCACTACCCGAAATCCATTATTGGAGCGATGTCATCAAAAACGGCCCTCGCGTTATGCGAATGCTTGAATCCCGCAATCGCAACTGTCCACAATCGGTGCTCGCGTTCGTGCATGGTCACAGCCATGTCGACCAGGTGTATTGGAAACAATCGTTTCCCATCGTTTCCATCGGATGCGCCAAGTTCGAGGATTTCACGGAGAACAAACCCGGGGGATCTACCACGTACAAGCGTCAGCTTGGAACGGCCTCCCAGGACCTCTGGGACGTCATCGTGGTGAAGGCGAACGAGGGGACGCTGCATTTTGTAAGATTCGGGGCAGGCGAAGACCGGGAGGTGTCGCCCAATGGCGAACACTGACCCGAATCGACCTCACAAACAAATCGAGCTCGATCCCGAGACGCTGCGCGGTTTGCAGCTGGTCGAGCTGGAGTTGCTCGAGGAGGTGGATTGCGTCTGTCGTGCGCATGACATCCCGTACTGCATAATAGCCGGCACGTTGCTTGGAGCCGTGCGCCATGGGGGCTTCATACCCTGGGATGACGATGCCGATGTGGCGATGCTGCGCGATGATTACGAACGGTTCCGCACGGCGTGTCGCACCGATCTCGATCCTGATAAGTATTACTTCCAGGACCACGTGGTTACGCCCGGCTATCGCTGGGGCTATGGCAAGCTGCGTCGTGTCGATACGTTATTTTTGCGCGAGAATCAGGAACATATGCCCTACGAGCAGGGGATATTCATCGACGTATTCCCGCTCGACGCTGTTCCCGAATCGCATGCGGGTCGTGTTTTGAAGAACTTCGAATGCTTTTGCGTGCGGAAGACGCTGTGGTCTCCCGTGGGCGCTGTTGCATCGAGAAGCGCCATCATGAAAGGCTGGTACAGTCTTTTGGCTCGCATTCCCGCGAAGGTTGTCTACGGATGGCTCGACGGGCTCGTCAACCGCGCGCGCAAGACCAAGAGTCGCTGGGTGCGCATCCTCATGTTCCCGACACCGAATCGCGAGTACGGCTATCTGCGCGAATGGTATGAGAACCGAACGCCCATCATGTTCGAAGGCGTCGTGTTTCCGGGAATACGAGAAGCCGACGAATACCTTTCCTTCAAGTTTGGGAATTGGCATGAACTACCGCCCGAAGGCAGGCGCAAGGTACATCCTGTCACGGCATTCAAACTACCAGGCGGAAAGGAGGTGCGCTCATGAATTCGCAAGAGCTCATCTCCCGCCTGGACGGCGAAGGTTGTTTTGTATTCGGCACCGGTTTCGTTGCGAAGCTGTTCAAAGCCGTGCTTGAAAAGACGAACATGTACGATTGCGTCCGCGGGTATCTTGTCACCAAACCGGCGGCGGGGCAGTCTTTCGACGGGTTTGATGTGTGCGCAGTGGACGATGTTGAACTCGATCGCTCTGCACTTGTCTGCATAGCCGTGCACGAATCGAATCTCGCGGCGGTGCAGGAGGCGTTGAGCGACGCAGGCTTTGACAACTCGATTTGGGTTTACCCGTATCTTTATGACTTGATATACGGTGAGCCGTTCTATCGCAACGTGGAACTACCCCTTGAAATGATTTTGCGCGTGCAAAACCCCCGGTATTATTGGCTGGCCGTTCGTGCCCTCGCTGCACAGGGAGTGTTGTCAGGGAGCGAGGACGGCTTCGACGCCTACATCAAAGCCCAGGAACTCCATTGCACGCATTTGACAGCGCAAAAGCGCTACGAGCAGTTCCAGGAGACGTTGCGCGCCATGGGCGAACGTGGTTTTGACAGCGATCGTCCCGTGCTGATTGATACCAATCTGAACATCATCGACGGCCTTCATCGTGTTGCAGCTGCATGGGCGTTGGGGATCGAGCGCATCCCGTGCAATATCGTCCGTGCAGACGATGCGTTCAACGTGCTTCTTAACGATTGCAACAAGATGGTAGAAAGCCAACTCGTGCAGGCGGGTTTAGATAACGCCCAGCTTGCAGCCGTACGCGAAACTCAGGAGAGCATGCTGGCTTCTCGTGTAGTCGGCAGTCCGGAAATCACCATCATCGTTCCTGCGTACAACGTTGCGGACTACCTCGACCAGTGCATGGAAAGCATCGTTGCCCAAACGTTCTCCGACTTCGAGGTGCTCGTGATTGATGATGGGTCGACCGATTCCACGGGCGAGCGTTTCAAGCAATGGGTTGACCGCGATGGGCGAATCTCTTATTTGAGAAAGCCGAATGGCGGCGTCTCGTCAAGTCGCAACTTAGGAATCGAACTTGCGCGGGGTTCCTACCTGGCGTTCGTGGATCCCGACGATTGGCTTGATGTGCGCTATCTGGAAAAGCTATATGGAGCCGCAAAACGAGAAGGGGCCGTATTCGCGGAATGCGACATCTGGCGCTACGACAACCGCACGGGGAAGAAGATCCATCGGTCATGCGGACAGCGCATGGGTGTTCGCCACACCTTAGAAGAGCACATGAAGTATGGTCCCACGGCAAGCTACAAGGCTATTTCACGACGAAGCTTGTGGATTGACAACGATGTGCGCTTTCCCGATTGCGCGTTCGAATCGCCTGCGATTTATGCGTTGATCGTGGCGCTTGCGGGGGAGAGATGGGCATACGTGCCTGAACCGTTGTATTACTATCGTCGTTTCCGCGAGAACTCGCTCGTCGAAACCGCTTACGCGAAGACGCCGGGCGTGGCTGACAACACGTTGGGTGTGGAGGCTCTGGCTTATTTGTGCCAGCAATTCAAAGAGCGGGGGCTCTACGAGGAACATGCGTCTGCGATGCCAGGGCTTGTCGCCTATAGACTCAACGATATCCTGGCCATGCAGTACCATCGTCGCAGCGCCGAGGATTTCGCGCATCTGGTGGCCAATCAGCGGGCTTTCCTCGAGCGCGAGTTTCCCCAGCTGCCACAGGGAGCGTATATCACCTGGGGCGGGTACAACTTGAACAAGATCATGCAGCACTTGCCGCTGCTCAACGACCCATCGAGCCGGTTCAACTTTTCGAGCGTTTTGGCTGTTGTGCGCGGGGGAAGCCTACGCGAAGGCATAGTCGCTCATCACAAAAACCGCTACCGTGAGCTGATGGTCCAACGCGAGGTCGACCAAGTGTTTTGGGATGTTTTGAATATTCAGCATCCGCGATTTGTGTTCATGGATTTCATTGACGAACGGTTCGACTTGTTGGAATGGGATGGTCGTTTCCTTACCTGTAGCGATGCGTTCGAAGAAGCACAGTTAGACGGGATCGATGCTTCCTCTTGCCGGCGTGTGGCATTTGGAAGCGACGAGCACGTGTTGCTTTGGCGTGCTGCGTTCGATGCGTTTGTGACGCGGCTTTCCGGAGAAGCTCCTGAAACGCAGCTTGTCATTGTGGAGAACTACCTGAGCGAGCGGGTGGGAACGCTTGCTGGTACGCGCCTTTTCGACGAGAGCGATTCCATTCGCGCAAAAAATGCGGTGCTTGAAAAGCTATACGCACACGTGCGCGAATTCAGCCCGGAGATACAGGTGGTTCCCGCATATGAATGCGAAGGCTATTTTACCGACGAAGCATATGAATACGGTGCCGTGCCACAACATCTCAACGACATCGTCAACCAGCGCATAGCCCAGATGATAGAGGAGGCAGTGTTTTAAATGCCCGAAGTAAGCGTCATCATCCCCGTTTACAACGTAGAAGAGTGGCTACCCGCCTGTCTCGATAGCGTGCTTGCTCAAACGCTCGAAGATATCGAGGTTATTTGCGTGGACGACTGTTCTCCTGATGGCTGTGCGGGCGTTCTCGCTGACTATGCGTTGCGCGATTCGCGCATACGAGCCATCACGCTCGAGAGAAACAGCGGGCAAGGCGTTGCTCGCAACGTGGGGTTTTCGGCTAGCTGCGGACGCTATGTGTACTTTCTTGACTCCGATGATATGGTGGCGTCCAGGGCTCTTGAAGAGTTGGTCGATCGTGCTGATGCCGATGATCTCGACGGCATCTTCTTCGATTCAGAGGTTGTTTACGATTCGCCCGAGCTTGCGAAGCGCTACCAGTCGTATCCAGCGGCGCACAAGGGAGCGTATTCGGCGGGCGTAATGGGTGGTCTTGAACTGTTCGAAGCGTTCATAGCACAACGCGACTGGACCTGCTATGTGCAGCGCCAGTTCTGGCGTAGCAGCCATCTGCGAGAACGGTGCATCGAGTTTCCCACATGGGCTTCGCACGAGGATGAGGCGTTTGCGTTCGAAGCGCTCGTCGCGGCAAAGCGCGTGGCGTCTCCCCGACCCTCGGTAAAGCGCACGGTCGTATCATAACCGCCGTCGCTCAGCGTCAGCATCACATCGGCAAACCCGCTGCGATAACCGCTCTTCCCCGCCTTGGGGTTGATAATCATCAAAAGCTTCTTTTTCTCATCCATATTACTTCCTGCCTTATAAAAAGCTCTCAGCAGAGTTCGCGCCTCGCAAGGCGCGAAGAAATTAGATCATTTTGCCGCCGGAACTTGTTTCGGCGAGCAAAATACCGCTCGCTGAAAAAGGGATTTTTCTTTCGAAAGCCCTGCTT
>CACZIP010000145.1 GCA_902781245.1 uncultured Coriobacteriaceae bacterium
GATGCCGATATCGACAATCTGGGCCGTGTAATTCGGAAGCATGAGGTCGCAAAACGCCTGACCGATGAGCAGCACGAAAACGAGCGCTACCGCGCCCAGATGCTTACTCAGATACTTGAACAACCGCATGCGAAACCTCTCGAATGGCTCGCATCAGTTTAACCCGCTTGCGCACTTTTGGGCGGTTTCGAATCGGTGACATTTTTTGACCACAATCAAATTCGGCTCCATGGCTTGCTGTGCAAACGCCGCGAGCGATGATTCGAAGGCGGTTTGCGATTGGGAGGCTCCCTTGCTGCAACACAGACCCGGTCTCTGTTGCAGCAATGGACCGCCCCGATGCGGCTATGTTTAGTAGTGCCTGCGCACACGTCCCGGTTGGTCGACACGATAGCCGCCTAGCTCTTCCATGCGAGCGCGGAATGCATCGCTGCGCAACACGTCGAGCAGCGCCTGAACCATGGGCGTATCCCATGCATAATCGGGAATCAGAAGGTCGTACTGCTCTTCGCAAACGGGCACGAAACCAAGCCCGTACATCTTCGCAGCCGAATAGATGCCCATACCCGCATCGGCAGAACCCGCTTCGACGAGCGCTGCAACAGCCGTATGCGTGAACTCCTCATGGTCATAGCCGTAGATCTTGCTCGAATCGATGCCGTCTTGCTTGCAGACGTAGTCGCTCAGGATGCGCGTACCCGACCCCTTCTGGCGGTTCACGAAGCTTCGCCCTTCAACCGCAAGGTCTGCGAGCGATTCGATACCAAGCGGATTACCCGGCGCCACCATGAGGCCTTGCTGGCGGTAGACGCACTCCACCTGGCGCACGCCCCCCTTGGGGAAATGCTTCTCGAGATACGGCTCGTTGTAGACACCTGACGACTCGTCGAGCAGGTGGATGCCGCCGCAATGGTTCTCGCCGCGCTTGGCTGCGACGATGGCGCCCATCGAACCAACATGGGTCGACGCGATGGAAAGCGCTGAATCTGCTGCATGGATGAACTGCGCGATCTCGTCGATGAGCGGATCATGGCTGCCAATGACGACAAGCGAGCGCTCGATATCGGCCAACGGCCGCAGCAGGCGCACGTCAACCTCCTCACCTGCTTCATAGCCTTCCACGTTCTGGGGAATCGCCATGATGCCATCGGCTTTGACGAACGATGTGACCACACCCGCTCCACGCGAAAGCGGAGTTGCGACGAGCTTGTCACCCACCTTGCCGACACGCACGCGCACGAACTCCTCGTATTTGAGCGACGACGTGCACGGGCGGGCCAGCGTGGCGCGCACGTTCTCGTCGTTGCCCGCGCGACAGCCGAGAAGCCACTCGATAATCGGCTTGACGATCTGCTCGACCACGATAATGCCGCTGACCGGATAGCCCGGAACGCCGACGATCGCCGTCCCATCGGCGCAACCCAAGATGGCAGGCTTGCCCGGTTTCATGGCAATGCCATGGTAGAGCACCTCGCCCACCGCGGCGACAGCTCGCGACGAGTAATCGTCGCGACCAGCTGACGACCCGGCGTTGAGCAGCACGATATCGCATTCAGCGATCGCTTTCGCGACGGCATCGCGCACCAAATCGGGCTTGTCGGGGACAATGGGATAGGCGACGGCATCCGCCCCCCATTGGCGAACCATGCCCGAGAAGATCGTCGAGTTGAACTCCATGACATCGCCTGGCTTGGGATTGGCTGACGGAGCCACGACCTCATCCCCCGTCGGGATGACGCCAACGCGCGGCTTCGCGATGACGGCGACCTGTTGCACGCCTGCGGCGAGCATGGCACCCATGGCTGCCGGCTCGATGCGAACGTTCGATGTGAGAAGCATTTCGCCTGCGCAAATGTCCTCACCGATTTGGCGCACGTTGCCCCAGGGCGCTATGGCTGCATGAAGGATGACCGGGCATGTGCCCAGGTCGTCTATGCTCGACCCTTCCCCGTACACGACATCTTCGATCATCACGACCGCATCGCAACCGTCAGGCACGGGGTCGCCCGTATCGACAACGACGTAGTCTTCGGGCTGGACGATCACCGGCGTTGTCGCTGTGGCCCCAAACGTCACGTTGGCGGCCAATGCAATGCCATCCATAGCGCACGCGTGATAATGCGGCGCCGAGATGACCGCATACAGCGGCTCGGCTGTTATGCGTCCAAGCGCCTCACAGACAGGCACCATTTCAATGCGCGGCGCGAACCCATGCTCCTCGAGCGCGCTCAGAAATCCTTCGAGCGCCTTGTCGAGCGGCTCATTGCTCAAATATTCGAACGCCATCTCGTCTCTCCTTTTCTCGAGTGAGTCGATGCCCTGGCCCCTGACTCATTGTGCGCAATGAGTCGCCGCCCTGGCCCCTGACTCACTCCACTAGAACATACGCACGTCAACCTCAGAGCCGACGGCCAAACCTTCCTGGTTGCGATCGACGACAAAGAAGCCATCGGCATTGCTGAGCTGCGAGATCAATCCCGATTTCCCACGCACAGGAACGGCTATCAAACCGTCGTCATGCTGCTCGAGGCGTGCCGCTACGAACTCGCTACGGCCGTGGTTCGAAGGGACACCTGCAGAGAGCGTTGCCTTAACGCCTGCGAATTGCCGGTCTGAAACAAGCAACGGACGCACTAATTCCAGGAACATGAAATACGCTGCAACGGGGTGCCCCGGCAGCCCGAACACAGGCTTGCCCGCAACATCGGCGCACATGGTCGGCTTGCCAGGCTTCACGGCAACACCGTGGAACAGCATCTCGCCAAGCGCAGAAAGCACGCGTGCGGTGTTGTCCTTCTGCCCCGCCGACGAACCGCCGGAAACGAGCACCATGTCACACGTCTCGAGAGCTTGTTCGACCGTCGCAAAAAGGGCATCGTAATCATCTGGAACAATGGGATAGGCCGACACGCACGCTCCACATGTTTCGGCAGCTGCCTTCAGGGTTGGCATGTTCACATCACGCATCTGCGATGCGACTGGAATGGCTTCAACGGGAACGATCTCATCACCTGTCGAAATGATGCCGACGTGCGCCTGCTTGCGCACTTCACAACTGACAATGCCCAAACTTGCAAGTGTCCCCACATGATGCGGCCGTAGCAGAGTGCCCGCCGAAATGAGCACCTCGCCTGGTTTCACGTCATCGTTCTCGAAGACGATGTTCTCGCCAGGAGCTACGGCGCGCGCCACTCCAACGGTTCCGTCGCCGTACTCCTCGCAGTATTCGAGCATGACAACCGCATCGGCGCCTGCCGGCACCTGCCCTCCCGTGGGAATGCGCACACACGCACCCGGCATGCAGGCCACATCGGGCTCGGCGCCCATGTCAATCTCGCCCACTAACTCGAGCAGCGCCGGCAACGATTCGGAGCAACCGAACGTATCGGAGGCGATGACGGCAAACCCGTCAACCGTCGAGCGGTCGAATGGCGGCACGCCTTCTTGCGCAACAACATCATTGAAAAGAACGCGCCCCGCCGCTTCGCCAAGCGGTACCAGGGCCGATTCGTGCGCACAGACTTCGAAACGGTCGATAACGGCCGAGCGTGCGTCTTCCAAAGAGACTACTTCAAGCATCGAGCACCCCTATCGCCGGACGACCAAGCCGGCAAATCCCAAACTCGAATAACAAACCTCATAATACGCCAATTGAACATCATGCAAACGTGAGCCAACTTCGTTCAATTGCAACTAAATGTGTCAAGGGGACGATTCTCTCGACACGAGACTGCGACGAGAGAGCTGCCCCTTTTACACATGATGATGCCTACAACTCAATGGAACAAAACCATGAAGCAGAACACGGCAGCCAACACGCACACGACGACGCGCAGCAGCGTCATGAAGCGCTTGGAAAATCCGATATCCTTGAGCAGGGATTTCATGCCTACGCAGATATGCCAGGCAAGCACGATTGACAACACAACCGTTGCCAGCTTTGGAAGCAGCGGAAACGACGCAACCAGACCCGGAACGCGCACGCAGGCAATGTGCGCTGCAATGGAACACGCGAGCAAAGCACCCGTGAACCACTTCAGCGCAAGATGGCGCTTCTTACGCGAGCTCGGAGGAAACTCGACATCAGTTAACTGCTGGTAGCTCGTCACGACGCTCAGCACCACGTGCAACACGACGAACCCGACACCAATCCAAACAACCCATAAAAACGGATGCGCATACGGAAGAGCAAACGCGAAACTACCCAACAAGCCATGGAGCAGGAAGAAGCATACGATGGCCGCCGAAGCAACCCCGTTCGCCAACCGCATGTTCGATCGTTTGCGCATCGCTCCTCTTCGACGATGATTTCCGAAGGAATTGTAGCGCATGGCGCATGAAGCTATGAGGGCGACGGTGAATCGCGTTTCCCAAACTCTAGGTCGGGCGATCACACCATCCAATACGAGAGGAATTCGCGACCCGCTTCGCTGGTCGGGGCACTCAAGACCGTCTCGGTCTCACCGAACTCGACGATTGCACCAGCGCTGAGCATGATAGCGGCGTCAGAGATGCGTCGAGCTTGAGAGGGCGCATGGGTGGCAGTCACCAACATGCAACCCGTGCGATCCCGGTACTCCTGCAAAGCCTTCTCGACGAGCATCGTTCCTGCTATATCCATGGAGGCAGTGGGTTCATCGAGCAGCATCACATCGAGGTCCTGTACGAGCAGGCGAGCAAGGGCAACGCGCTGCGCCTCGCCGCCGGAAAGGCCACCACCGCGCGCATTGGCCATATCCTCCATGCCGACTGCGGCAAGAGCTTGCTCGGCCCGTTTCGCCACCTCGTCGCGCGGTAAATTGGCAGTAGCCAGGGCAAGCGAGACATTCCGAAAGACCGTGAAGCCAAACACGTAGCTTTTCTGCGGCATGTATCCCACGGTCAGGCTCTCGTACGTCGCTTCGCCTTTGACTTTCACCGAAGATGCGGTGGCAGTCTCGACGCCTGCCAAGATGCGCAAGAGCGTCGACTTGCCGGAACCGTTGGGGCCGACGAGCGCATACGAACGCCCCGATTCGAGCTCGAACGGACCGGTGTCGAGCACGATCCGGTCGCCGTATTGCTTGCGCATAGTTTTCAGCTCAACGGAGAACGTGCCGTTCATCGACCATCGCCTCCGAGCTTGCCGCCGCGCGACGCGTTCCACGCGACACCCGTCTCGACGCCCGATGTACGCTCTTGAAGAGTCAGGGCGATCGAGTTGATGACGAACGAGATCACGAGCAGCACGATGCCAAGCGCCACTGCGTACTCGAAATGCCCCATGTTGGTCTCGAGCATGATGGCAGTGGTCATGACGCGCGTCTTGTACTGGACGTTGCCACCGACGAGCATGACGGCACCCACTTCGCCGATGGAGCGACCGAACGCCACGAACAAGATCGACAACAGCTGCGAACGGCACTCGTACAACAAGCACAGAAGCTCGCGCTTGCGCGTGAGGCCCATGCCGTGCGCCGTCTCATGGACGAGCGGTGCGACACCCGAAATCGCCGTGGCCGAAAGCCCACAGACAATGGGCGTGATGAGCACGACCTGCGCCGTCACCATGGCAGGCAACGTGTAGAGCAACTTGAGCGACCCGAGCGGACCCGAACGTGACAGGATGAAGAACACGATGAGACCGGCCAGCACAGGCGGCAGGCCCATGAGCGTGTTGAGTATGCGCATGATGAGCCGTTTCCCGCGGAAACGGTACAACCCCACGCACACGCCGAGCGGCACACCTATCACAGTCGAGATGACGGCGGACATCTGGAGGGTCAGAAGAACAATCTGCGATAGCTCGCTGCCCGGCGTGAACAGTAGGCTGAAAGCTTGAACGAGTTCGTCCATTACCAGAATCGGGCGCGTGACAAAAGTTTAGCCTCCTGTCACGCGCCGCTTAATCGAATTGGTAATTACTTGGCGGACTCGAGCAGATAGAACAGCGGCTCGCCGTATTCCTCGACGCCGTAGTTTGCGATGAGCTCGGAAGCCTTCTCGCTCGTCATCCACTCGATGAAGGCGTTGGCACCGTCGATGTTGGTGTCAGGCCACTTCTCGGGGCTGATGGCGATCATCGAGTACGTGTTCTTCATGTCGTCGGCTTCGCCCAACACGATCTTGAGCGAGTTCTTGGCATCGTTGCTGAGGAACGTGCCCTTGTCGGTCAGGGTGTAGCCCTGACGCTCAGCAGCCTGGGTCAGCGTCGCGCCCATGCCTGCACCAGCGTTGACGTACCAGTCCAAGCCCTCCGGAGTGATGCCGGCGGCTTCCCAAATCTGGAGCTCCTTCTTGTTGGTGCCGGAATCGTCACCACGGGATACGAAAGTCTGACCAGAATCAGCAATTGCCTTGAAGGCGTCAGCAGCCGTTGTGCAATTGGCAACGCCAGCAGGATCGTCCTCGGGACCGACGATTACGAAGTAGTTGTACATGAACGGAATGCGCTCAACACCGAAACCCGAGTTGACGAACTCTTCCTCACTTGCCTTTGCATGGACCAGCAGGACATCGGCGTCACCCGTCTCGCCCTTCTTGATGGCGGCACCGGTACCGGCGGAGGTGACCTCCATCTGGTAGCCCGTGTCAGCTTCGAAGGTGGGCTGCAGGTACGGCAGCAGGCCGGAGTCGTTCACCGACGTGGTGGTCGATACGCGAAGCACCGGGTTAGCGGGCGTTGCCGCTGCAGACGATGCGGCTTCGCTCGACGCAGCTGCAGAGGACGCAGCCTCGCTCGAAGCGCTGGCCGACGCGCTCGAAGCGCTTCCCGACCCGCTCGAGCATGCAACCATGAACAGTGCGAACATCGCTGCAAACACGGTTGCGAGCAACAGTTTGATCGTAGTTGATTTCTTCATCGTTTCCCTTCCCTCGTTTTACCCAAGCGAAACGCGAAACGGCGTGACCCTTTGCACCGTTTCGTCACGTTTCAGATTACTTTGTCACGAACGTAAAAGAAACGAAATTTCCCTTCGAATGGCGCAATAAAGTTATCTAATTTATAGATAATAGGCAGAAAACCGACCCGCTTTGAACGCACCAGACAGATCACCAGGTAACTTGTCTGGTAAAGCAGCTTGTCTTACACGCGCTCGTAAGCAGTCGAACGACTGGCACCAACTTTACGTACCTCGCCCGCTTTCACCATCTTGCCAAGCACGTTCTCGACAGTCGCTTCGCTGATATCAGGGAAGGCGTCGAGGATCTGGCGTTTCGAAACGGCCGTGGCAGAACCGAGCACGAAAGCCCTCACGCGTTCCGACTTTCCGCCCGGTTCGCGCGAAGCAGCCTCGAGCGCATCGAACAAGCGCTGGTAGGCGTCATGGATGCGTTCGAGCCAATACAAGGCATACGGTGCGTAGTTGTTGCGACCTTGGTCCCAGCCCTCGACGCACGCGTTCAGGGCATCGTAGTAGCCCATCGCATCGCCTTCGATGACGCGGTCGAGGCTCATGTAGCGAGACACGTTGAAGCCAGCCTTTTTCATCATGAGGTCGGCAAACAAGCGCGCAATGCGCCCGTTTCCCTCGTCGAACGGACGAATGCACAGGAAATCGACCGTGAAAACCGCCGCCAGCACGAGCGGGCTCGCATGGGCTGCCCCGAACGTTTCTGCCAAGCTGTCGCATGCGCCGCCCAACACAAGCGGCGTCTCGAATGCCGTGATGGGACTGACTGGCATCGCTTGTGCATGCCCGTCGACCTGCACGTATATGTAATCCTTCTTGCGATAGCGGCTCTTGCGACCCAGATTTCGGTAGCTGTACATCGTCTCGAACAACTTGACGATCGTAGCCGTTGACAGGGCAAGGTCTGCAAGCTCGCTGTCGATGACACCGAGCGCCTTCGCGTACCCCGCAATCTGCGCTTCGGTTTCTCCGATGGGCTCATCGCCCGCCATGAGCGCCGAAACGCGAGACTTGTCGATATAGAGTCCCTCGATACGTGCCGAGGCATCGGCGTTGTCCGTACGCGCCGCTTCTTCGAACGGCGCGAGCAGCTCGGGATGCATCTGTTCGTAAAGATCGAGCTTCCCCTTGTCTTCGAAAACTTTCATGTTGGCATCGCCAACTTTGCCGCCGAAGA
>CACZIP010000146.1 GCA_902781245.1 uncultured Coriobacteriaceae bacterium
CCTTTACGCACTCGTTGAAGACGAGCATGCTCTCGGGATTGGCGCCCAAGGTCTCTACCAGCGGATCGATGTACAGACGGTCAGGGGCAATGCCGTATTCCTTGGCCTTGTCCATAATCTTGTGGAAGACCTCGAGACGGCCTTCGGCGTCAGAAGGAATGCCGGAGTCGTCGGAAAGCAGCGCAACGCAGCCCCACTTGGTGTCGGCGATGACCGGGAACACGATGTCCATCTTGTTGCCCTCGCCAGAAACGGAGTTGATGAGACCAACGCGATCGCCGCAGAACTTCATGGCATCGACGCAAACTTGGGGGTCGGGGCTGTCGATGGCGATTGGCAGATCGGACTCTTCCATGATTAGGCCGATGAGCCATTCCTGAACGTCGAGCTCACCCTCGTTGACCGATGCGCAGCAGTCGATGTAGGTGGCACCATACTCGGTCTGCTTACGAGCCAGCATACGGATGTACTCTTCATCCTTGGCGGCAATGGCAGCGCCGGTTTTGGGAATGGAACCGTTGATTTTCTCGCCGATGATAATCACAATAGCCTCCTTGAAAAGACGATTTGATGCAGAATCTCACCTGCACCGTTCACTGTAAGTTGTTTTACTTGATTTCGAAACTCTTTTTTCGCTCAACGTTCAACAATCCGTCATTCTGCACAAGTTTTCGCCAATTACCTCGCTTTCTCTCGCTCGTGCGCGAGCGCAGCAAGCTGTTCGTAATGAACTGAAACGAGCTTTGTCCCGTTTTCACGCACATGCGGAAGAGCGCAGTTCTTGCAGTTCTTCCGCCCGCTCTTCGTGTAGGTGAAATTGCCTCCGCAATCTGGCCCGAGCGCATACAGCGGGCAGTAGCAGAACAAGCAGTTGAAATCACGTTCATCGATGCCCTCATGGCAGGGAAAATGCTCGCATGCACGATTCGTGAAGAACGATGCCCCGAATGCGGGATGGTCCTCATCCACGCAGCGTTGTTCAAACCCGTGAGATTCGAGCCAATCGGCACCTTTGAGGACCTGCGGGATGCCGCTGACCATGCGCACAACCGCATCCGCCCGCTCAGCGAGAGCCTTCGAAAGCGAACCGACTCGATCGCGCCACTCACGTTCCCCGCGGGAAATCGGTACGATGCCGCTACCGACCTCTTGGCACAAGACAACCTGCTTGGTTGCTGCAAGAGCATCGACGAGCGACGCTTCGCCCATGTCTTCGGGACGTACCAGCTCTTGCGCATCAAGAAGCACCGCGCAACTGGAAGAGAGTTCTTCGCTCATGTCGGAATCGGCAAAGCCGAGCGAGCGAGCGTATGTGCGCTTGCCAGAAGCGATTCCTCCAACCACGAGTATCACAGAACCACCGCCTTCGAAATCACGACAAGCGCGATGACCATCGCAAGTTCGGCAACTTGCAGGAAAAAGCCGGCGAGATCGCCGCTCATGCCACCGAACTGCGATTGTGCGAAGGGAAAGAGCAAGCCAAGGCACACAAGCCCGATGAGCAAAACAAATATCGCAGGAACGTATGTGGCCGCCATCACGACACCGCAAACCGCTAGTTCGACGACTAGGACGATGAGAATCCTCTTGCCACGCGCCGATTCATGGAACATCGAGAGCATTCCCTTCGATGAGCTGGTGGGAAACGCAACTGTTGCAATTCCGCTCATGCACCTGCTCGCGATGTGCATAGCCGCTAAAAGCACCACGAGGCGCCAACCGGCAACGAGCTCGCTGGCCGCCGCTGCATACGCCACGATGTAAACAGCCACCGCGATTGCGGCGAATGCGCCTGAATGCGGGTCTTTCAGAATCTCGCGTTTTCTCACGGGCTCAGCGTGGCTCGATTGCGCATCGACGACATCGCAGAAACCGTCCATGTGAATGCCACCCGACACCGCAATGGGTATAAGAGCAAGCCCAGCCCCAAACAACGTCGGACCGAAACCGATGGCCTGGGAGAGCCATACCCACAGACCGATAACGAGACCGATGGCGAGCCCCACTACGGGGAAGAAGCACATCATGTAGCGCATGTTCTCTTCGCGCCATTCGAGTTGCGGCACGGGAATCTTTGAAAAGCTACTGAGCGCAAGCAAGAGGCCTTGCAGCACGTTCACAGCTTCCTCCATCTCGCCATCTCGTTGTTGCATCGGCCTGAAGCCCTGCAACCGTCTCCGTCAAACTTCCCCGCGGGAAATCGGTTTCCCGCGGGGAATCGGTTCCGTTCATTTTCCCCGCGGGAAACCGATTTCCCGCGGGGAAGTTGATTCAACGTCATTGTACCTTTATCAGCACGGGCTCTCCCGCGACACACTCAATGACTTGGTCGCTCAGCGCGGCCAACCTGCATGACACCTCACCAAGCACTTCCTGATAGGAACGCGTCTCGAAAGGATACGTTTCGCCGTCGCAACCAACGTAGTTGCCAACGACAACCAAATGAGTGCAACGGCGAGAAAGCTCTTCGATAACATCGACTATGCGATCTGCCACCCCATCGCGTGGCGCAGCATCTCCAAACATCTCGTTTGCCACAACATTGCCAAGACATTCCAGCAATGCGGTTGCACCGACAATGCGCTCGTCATCCAACACGGCTTCGAAACCATCAAAGCACTCGATTGTCGTGAAGCCCTTGCCCGCACGTTGCGCGCGGTGCTTGCGCACCCGCTGGGCGCCTTCTTCGCCAAAAGGACGCATGGCGGCCAGATACACGAGGCGGCCGCCGCTCAACGAGCACAACCGCTCGGCTTCAGCGCTCTTCCCGCAAGATGCGCCACCCGTGACGTATGTCATCATTTCAAATCGACCTCGTACGCCTCGATGCCCGTATCGTCGAACGTGGTGCCGTTGTACAAAGCAAGCGCGGCATCCAGCAACGGGAACAGCAAGACAGCACCCGTTCCTTCGCCCAGCCTCAAGCCAGCATGAATAATCGGCTCAATGCCCAGCTCGTCAAACAGCATGCGCGCCGCTGGTTCAGCGGAAACATGAGACGGGAGCATGGCGCATGTGCAAGCCGGGCAAAGACGCGCAGCGGTGTATGCTGCCAAAGCGCTGATGAACCCGTCGATGACAATGGGCACCCGATGAACCGCGCCACCGATGAACAGCCCCACCAAACCGGCAATGTCGAATCCGCCGAGCTTCGAAAGCACGTCGAGTGCGTCATTCGCATCGGGCTCGTTAACGGCAAGAGCACGTTCGATAGCCGCGCATTTCCGCGCCAGACCAGCATTGGACAAACCTGCTCCACGGCCCGTGACGGTCTCGACCGGCAATCCGAGGAACGCCGCCGCCATGGCACTCGAGGTTGTCGTGTTCCCGATGCCCATCTCTCCCGTTGCCAGAATCTTGTAACCGTCGGCCTTCATCTGGGCGACAAGGTCAACGCCCGTCTTGATAGCCGTCAACGCCTGTTCGCGACTCATGGCCGGACCGAGCGAAATGTCGCCCGTCCCACGTGCAATGCTGCGATTGATGACGCCCGGCGCGTCGGATGGAGTCATCATGCCCATGTCAACCGAAACCGCATCAGCCCCGACCGTCTGCGCCATGCGACATACAGACGATATCCCACGCGCAACGCTTCCAGCAATGACCGTGGTGATTTCGGGCTCGCTTTGCGTAACGCCCTGTGCGACCACGCCATTGTCAGCGCAGAGCACCATAACAGCCCGCTTGCTGATATCGACGTCGATGGAGCCCGTAAGGCCTGCAATCTTCTCGACCATCAGCTCGAGCTGACCGAGGCTGCCAATCGGCTTGGCTACAGCATTCCATTTGTCCCGAGCATCCTTGAGCGCTTTTTCGCCAAGGGGCTCGATGCGCTCTGCCGCCTCATCAAACCAGCTTTGCATGGGCTCCTCCTGGTATCATTACCAAAAAACCGAATACAACATGGTGCACAAAAAATGGTGCAGGATGATACTAAATGTCGTTTACACCTAGTTTTAAGGCATCTTGCTGCTATTATAAGCGTATTTTATTACCCCTGTGAAGGAGTCGCCAATGGATGACGTCTTGCTAGAAAAAATCCGCGAGTACCGCAAGCTATTGAAGATGGACAAGCCTGACCTCGACATGGCTCTCTTCCTGAAAATCCTCGATATCACAAACGAATCGAGCGAAGTGAAAGTTGCTCTCGAGCCTGTTTCCGAATCAGGCGAGTGGGTTTCCGACACACCGACCTACTCCGTCTGCGGCGTGAAGCGCCTCGAAGACGGTCGACTGGCTCTCCGCGTGAACAAGGAAAAACACGCGATGGCGGCAGGAGACTTGTTCGAAAAGCTCAAAAAGGAACTCAAGAAATCCTCTGGCGACAGCATGCCCGTATTGTTCATGCAGGGCGATGCGGTCACCCAATTGACCGAGGCGTTCTCGCACTCCATGACCAACGACCAATGGGCAGGCCTCCCCTTCGACCTCGTGCTCGGCGTGCGCAAACGCGCCAACAAACCGCAAGAAGACCAAGAAGAAAGCCAGGAGAACGCGGGCAACTAGCATCGACATCGCGTTCAGCCACAGCGCGATCCAGCAAGCAGCGCTAACGAACAAGGGGCCGCCCAGAGCAAACACTCTGGGCGGCCCTCTAACAATCAGGATCGAAGCATGTCAACAAAAGGCGCCCCTTGACGTCCTACAGGTTGTGCTCCGCCCAGTAGATCTTGGAGTACTTCTCGATCTCTTCCTGCGTAGTGTCGTAAACACCGGGGAAGGTGGAGATGGGAAGACCCTGAGACAGGCTCGGGATGAAGTACAGCGGGCCGTTCTCGTCGCACGTGCGCTTGACCTGCTTCGTGATCTCCTCGCGGGTCCAGCCCTCGTAGTCGACCGATGCGGAGTCGATGCCGCCCATGAACGTGATGTCCTTGCCGTACTTCTCGATCATGCCGGGGATGTCGTTGGTGTTCATGACGCCTTGCCAGACGTCGATGCCCATCTCGATCATGTACGGCACGAGCGTCTCGGCGTACGAGTCGGAATGGTGCGCGATCAGCTCGACACCGCGGCTCTTGTAGTATCCGTAAATCTCCTTGTAGGGCTCGAGGAAAAACTCCGCGAACATCTCAGGGTCGACGAAGGTGTTGATCTGGGTGCCCCAGTCGTCATGGTGGAACAATCCATCGGGATGCAAATGGCTGCAGATGACGTCCGCAAGCTTGAGCTCCCACTCGGTGACGTACTTGATGAGTTCTTTGAGCTCATCAGGGCACTCGTAGAACGCGATGAGCACGTTCTGGATCTCGCACAGGTAGTGGCACTGCTCGAAGACGCCGGGAGCCACGAAGGCCATGGCGAACTGCTCTTTGCGGTCGATCTGCTCCCAGACCTCCTGGTCCTTCTCCCACTCGGCCTCAGGGATCGTATAGGGATCGGGGGCGGTGACGTAGTCCTGCCACTCCTCGATGTCCTTGCACACGATCTTGTCAGGCGTGTGCACGGGGAAGGCGCCGGGCTGGCCCTCGGCCCACGAAACCGTGACGCCCCAGTTGTTGACCTTGTTGATCTCGCCCGGGCGCGGGTTGTTGCGCCAGCGGTAGCTGGCGAGGTTCCTGAACGGAATGTTGAACGCTTCGTACTGCTTGACGAAGCGCTCGGGCTTTCCGCCCTTCATTACCTCGATGAGGTTCTCTCGCGGAGTGAGCTTGTACTCGCTCATCTTCACTCCTCTCTTGTTGGTACTCTGCCGCCCCGCG
>CACZIP010000147.1 GCA_902781245.1 uncultured Coriobacteriaceae bacterium
ATAAGCTCCACGATGCCGTACTTGCGGTACTTCATCATGTAGCTGTCCAGGCTCTCCAGCTCGTCCGGAGAGAAGACGCGGCTCACCACGTGCTTGTCGAACTTGATGACCGCGCTCTTCTCCACGACCATGAAGTTGATGGCGCGCCCGTCCGCCGCCTTCGCGTAGCCGAACTTCTCCGAGTCGCCGGAGTTGAGGGCGATCTTCGTGTAGAAGCGCGCCTGCGGCACCTCCACGACGCGGCAGAAGCGCGTGAGGACGCGGTTGCTCATGTTCGGGTTCGCGAGCGAGTAGTCGTCGAGCACGCCCTTGAGCGTCGGCGTGATGAAGAGAAAGCGCAAGCCGGGGGTCACCTGGGCCTCGTCCATCGCGTTCGTCACCTTGCGAAGCGCCGCCAGCACGTCCGTCGCCTTCGCGCCCGAGAGGTCCGCCGCCTCCACGGAGACACCGGCGTGCCCCGCGATCTGCGAGAACGTGTACGCGTCCGCCTCGGGTGCCACCTGCGTGCGCTCGAGCTCGGCGCCGGCCTGCACGAAGCAGTCCATTACGCCCGCCTCCTCCACGTCCATCACGTCGGTGAGGAGCTTGATGCCGCGGTCGTAGCCGAAGGTCTTCGTCTCGTAGCTGAAGTCGATGGAGCCCGTTTTGTATCCCACGTTTCGCGTGTAGTCGCCCAGGCCCGAGACGGAGATCTTCGGGATCATGATCTCCTTCGCGTGGCGCCCCGCGCGCACCATGCGCGCCGGCTAGTTCAGGCACGAGCTCGTGGCCTCGCGCTGGTACACGCGGTCGAGGATGGTCGTGTAGTTCTTGATGGCTGCGATGTTGTTCGTCATGTCCTAGCCCTCCTTGCCATCGTCGGCGAGGCCTGCGATCCTCTCCCAGCGGCGCATGTAGCCGGTGTCATTACCGCCCGCGACGCCTGCGGGCTCCAAGCCCATAGCACCGCCCGCAGATGTTTGTGAAGTGGGCTCCACGCCCTCGAAAAACCCGTGGCTCGGCCGCGACCAGCGCCGCCACGTCGCCGCCGTGCTCCTCCAGGAACGCCTTCGCGACCTTAACGCTCCTGGCACCCGCCGCCTTGAGCGCGAACTCAACGAGTTCGTCGGCCATCTGCCGCTTCAGCGCTGCGATCTCCGCGTTCAGCGCCTCGGTCGCTTCAGTTGTCTTGGCCGCGTTCGCGACCTTGCCCTGGAGCTCGGCGATCTGCACGTCCTTGGCCTTGAGCGCCGTCTTGGTATTCTGCGAAACCATTGGCGCCCGTTACCGAGCCTTCCGACTCACCTTGCCGTTGCGCTTGCGGCTTCCCCGCAGCCTGCATCTCGCCCCGCCGCCCTTCGACTGCCTCACCCTGCGCCTGCGCGCCATCCTGACCACCGTCCATTCGAGCCGCATTTCTGCGCTGGCGGGCGATGCCCTATAACGCAGTGATGCCCGCACCTTGATTGGCGCAGGCATCGTCTCAGGCGATCACAAAGTGGAGCTTTGGAAGCAAGCTGAGCACGTCACCCCAAAAGGATTCCCAGGTCAGCAGCTTTATCGGTGAAACGACCATTGTACTCGTCGCTAAGAAGACGATCAACGCGATGGCCGGAATAGTCGATAGCGTTAACGCGTGTGTCATCCTGATATTTCGACGGACCTTCCTCTCTCTTAATCGTTGTCGTCATAATCATTTGGTTCTTGAGGCTAGAGAAAAGGTTGAGGAGACGGTCTTCACGGTCAGAGGAAAGATCATCGGCTCTGAATGAATCGAAAAGGAGGGGCATCGGATGATTCAGAGTCGTTGCAATGGCATAAAGCCTGGAAGCGAAATAAATCGTGCCGTCACTACCAGACAGCACGTTGGCCTGAGTTGTGAATAAATCGGAATAAGCCGCTTCGCTAGGATTACCAGAGATGGTCTGACGTGCATAGTTCATTGCGGAGAGGAGCTGCTTGCGGAACTCTTCTTGCTGTTGTTTAAGCTCGGAAGAAAGTTCCCGGTCGCTGGCAAGCATATCCGTAATGGTGTCTATTTCATTTTGGGCGCTCTGTATTTCTGCGTCGATTTCCTTGGCATCAAGAAAAACGTCCTTGCAGGCAACAATGTCAGCGAGCGTGATGTCTGAGTTGTCTTCTAATAGAGCATCAAGATTCGCCTGTGCATGTCTAAGTTCACGTGCTGTTGTATCCAGCTCGCGGTCTATATCATCGATTCTATCGTGAACCGAATTGATGATTTGAGTTCTCATCTCCGAGGTTGTCACATCGAAAACAACGCCCGAATCAGCCATCCTATAGCCAATGTCAGTTGAACCGCACTCTAGACAGGTAAGCTCTCCGACCTTGACATTTATCTTCAGCGAATTGAGTTCGTCGAGCACTATCTGATTCTTAGTCTTCCTGGCAATGAGCCGCGACCTCTTCTTGCGAAGGGCGCTGACATTCTTTCGAGACTGATCAAGACTCTTGGCAAGTTCATCCATGTCCCGGCGATCTGTTGTTGCGCTGATGGCTGAGAGCGCCGTGCCCCTTTGCTTTAGCGCTGCAGCTTCTTTGCTGAGCGTTCCCAGTCGACCTCTCAACGCGTTGCGCCGTCGTTTCAGCTTTTGAATCTCCTGAGGCTCAAGCGTTCTGCCATTGAGCCCGGCCATCGAATAAAGCATTTCTTTATAATCGTTCTTATTGAATCTCCCAGCTTTAACCTTCGCAGATGAAAGGTCATCTTGGCCTACGAAGAACAGCTGTGTATAGAGCTCGAGTCCTACAATTACGGCTCTACCGTCTTTAACAATGACGGGGAGTTCAAAGACGTTATCGTTCCAAAACCGTGAAAAAGCTTCGGCGCTGTCCAAGACTTCAATCTCATTACCCGTCTTAACCGCGAATGTATCACGGCTGCGAAGCACGGTCACCTCGTTACCGTTGACGTCCAAATCGACAATGTACATGTATTCGCGATAGGGGAAGCCATCAGGAAAGGTCGGCATTGCACCAAGCGTATAAGCCATACCCTGCATGACTATGGTTTTGCCGCGGTTGTTATCGAGGCTGTAGATAACATTCATATCGTCCGAGAAGTGGTCCTCGATAAAAGATTCGGTACTGTTTCCGATGTACACCGCCTTTATGCTAATCAACCTTAAGACCCTCTTTCACAATCGCGATAAAGTATTGGTGGGAGATGGCGTTGAGCTGGCTGCATCCTTCAAGCACCTCTGGCTTGATTGAGTGGTAGATAGACCCGACGTCAGCGTCAGGGCTACTGTGTATCGCGGTCACAATCTCAGCCAACAGGCGCCAGAAGGCCGCCGACTCATTCACTGAACACATCTGCTTTGCAAGATCGTTCTGACAGTCTTCCAAGAAACCATCGGCTTCGTCAGGCTCTATTCCGTTGTAAATAGGGAGGAATGGCCTGGGGATGCCTTGTGTAAGAGGGTTCGTGTTGATTATCCGCGCGATAGCGAGAAGGATGATGTCCGACCTTTTCAACACTCTGTTGTATTTAAAGACCTCATCAGGGTGAGAGAGCTCGATTCCCTCTACCTTGGAGTTCGACTTTATGCCTACCTGCTTCTTGCGTACTTCATTGAAGATAGCCCGAAGGTCACTATCACGGGCGCCGAGTTTGACGCTGTCCTTTATGAGCGGGCGTATGTAATCTTCGCAATCCGGTTTCGAGACAACGAAAAGGACTGACTGAAGGAATGAGTCGATTTCATCATCGTCGATGGCCGAGGCGCCAATGTAGGTCTTGGCCTTGCATGCCTTCACAAGGGCCGACCGCACCGCACGTCTCGCTCCTTCCTTCATGTCTTTGTAGTGAAACTCAGAAAGCTCGGCATCCTCGAAAACAGCGCCGGTAACACGTCTAACAAAGAGGATTTGCTTGACGAAATAACCCTTGAAATCGCTGACGTAGTTCTTGTAAAGGGTAACCAGGTCCTCTCCCAGGGCTTTGGCGCTGGCATCTGAGCCTTTTGATTGGACGTCATACAAACGAAAAGCATTACCGTCCATGCCCGTGACGTCGTTGAAGAAATCGATTGCAAAGCAGGTGATGTCATCTTTCGCATCGTCATAGCAGATAAGATGGAGCATGGCCTTGGTCTCCATCTCGCTGGCAGATGAAGCAGCTCGTTCCGATGATGAAATCTTGTAGGTCATATCACTACCCGTTGCTCACCGGGCTGCTCTTCGCAAGCAGGTCCCCCCAGCTGTCCGACGTCTTGATGTCGTCCTCGTAGGCGATGAGGTAGCCCCAGCTCTGGTCTGTGAACCGGTCGTCGCCGAGTAGCCTCACCACGACGCTCTCGGCCGCCCTACGCTTCGCCTGCACGGTCGCGTCGTCGCGGCCGCGCGCGTCCTTGCCCTCGATGATCCAGTGCACGCCACCGTCGTCGAGCGCCACGAAGTCCGGGAAGTAGCGATCCTTCGCGTTGTAGTAGACGTAGGCGCCCTCCTGAGGGTGGAGCCGCTGCCACCACACGATGTGGGGCGACGTGTTGAGCAGCTTGGCGAGGAGGTACTCGCCCGTGTACGAGTCGAACGACTCCGCCTCGAAGAGCGACTTGAACCATCCGCCATAGAAGCGCCCGCGCACGAACTCCTCCTGCGTCTCCACCTGCTCGTGCACGACGTCGCCGATGGGCAGCGTGAGCTCGTCCTTGCTAGGCATCGCAAGCGGGCTGATCTCGGTCTCCTCCACGCGGTTGCGCAGGGCCTCGTCCACGAACGTCCGGAGGAGCGACCTCAGCTCGGCAGTTGCCGATTCGAGGGACTTCACGGTCCAGTGGTCGAGAGGCGCCGCCTGCATGAAGCGCTTAACGAGGAACGCCTTCGCTATGCGCTTGTTGCCCTCGGTCACGGGAATGAGCCCGCCGTTCATCACGAGACGCAGCAGCGTCGTCTGGGCATCGCCCTCGTTCACGGGCAGGCTGTCCACCTCGGCGCTCTCGGTATCGACGGCGTGCAGCCGAACGCCCAGCGCCGCGACAATCTCCTTGCGCAGCAGCACGTCGCCTGCGGAAGTGACGCGCTCGGCGGCGGCCCTGATATCCTTGGGGTCAATCTTCGAGAGGTCGATATCCGGCTCGGAGAGCCTCACGGCGGTGCGGGGGAAGAGGTAGAAAACGTCGGCGAATGCGGGGTTCCGAGGCACGATCCCCACGGAAAGCTGCCCCTGCGTGCCATCGTCGACGATCCCGTCCTGCCCGATGGAGGAGAACCCGACGCCCCCGAAGAGGGTCGGCTGCTCCGGCGCCGTCCCCCGAGGGGTCTCCGTGCCAGCGAGGCCCACCGTCCCGAAAACGGCGCCTGCCGACGCGCCGCCCTGCCCGATGCCCCGTGCGCTGGCGTCCGCGCCCGGGCTTCCAACAGCGCCGGCACGGGAGCCGCCCACCCGCCCGCCTTTCGCTGCGTTGGCTGCAGCCTTTATCTGCTCGTCGACCTTGGCCGCGTCGGCGGCCGCGTCCTCCAGGCCGAACTGCACGAGCACGTTCTCGGTCTCCAAAAGCTCCTTGAAGGACTGGTGCGCGATGA
>CACZIP010000148.1 GCA_902781245.1 uncultured Coriobacteriaceae bacterium
TGGATGATGGAGCCCGAGATCGCCTTCGCCGATCTGGAAGACGACATGGACCTCGCCGAGGAGATGCTGAAAGACGTCATCTCCTACGTCCTCGAGAGGTGTCCCGACGAGCTCGCCATGCTCAATCGCTTCGTCGACAAGGGGCTGCTCGAGCGCCTGGAGCACGTGGCCGGCGCCGACTTCTGCCGCGTGAGCTATACCGAGGCCATCCAAATCCTCGAGGATGCCCAAAAGGCGGGGGAGAAGTTCGAGTACCCGGTTGAGTGGGGGAGCGACCTGCAGACCGAGCACGAGCGCTACCTCACGGAGCGCCACTTCGGCAAGCCCACCTTCGTCACCGACTACCCCGCCCAGATCAAGGCCTTCTACATGCGCCTCAACGACGACGGCAAGACGGTGGCGGCCATGGACTGCCTGGTGCCCGGCATCGGCGAGATCATCGGCGGAAGCCAGCGCGAGGAGCGCCTCGACGTGCTCGAGCGCCGCATCACCGAGCTCGGGATGGACCCCGAGCAGTACCGTTACTATCTCGACCTGCGTCGCTGGGGCAGCTGCCGCCACGCCGGCTTCGGCCTGGGCTTCGAGCGCCTCGTCATGTACCTCACCGGCGTCGAGAACATCCGCGACGTCCTCCCGCACCCCCGCACCGTCGGCAACGCGGACTTCTAGTTCCACCCACGCGCGAAGCGTCATCCCAAGGGCGTCCCGTCAACTCGGCGGGACGTCCTTCTTTTCATCTGGCAACGGGGAATTGTAATTGCTACCTACGTTAGCCCATTGACCGAATGCATGGCTAGCATTACGCTACAACACCAATCAGGCTAAATTGAAGCACCTTGCTTCGGTGTGGCCAGCTGATTGCTTTCGTCTGCGTTGGGAGAGAGGAACATATGGTAAAACTCGTGATGGCCGATCTGGACGATACCCTGATTCCCTTCGGTGCGGATCATGCCAGCGCGAGAGTCATTAGCGCCATTCATTCCCTCTTGGATGCGGGCATACATTTTGGTCCGGTCACGGGTCGTGTTCCCGCTACCATGGAATGGATGTTCCAGGGCGACGTGGCGTGCTATCAGACTGGGGCGTTCGCAAACGGACAGATTGTCACCGTCGATGGCAAGACGATTCAGCGTGTCATGATTAGCGGAGAAGAGCTACGTAAGGTTGCGGTCTCCCTGGACAATATGGACGTTGACGCATGGCTTGCCGTGTACAGCCCCGAAGACCTGAAAGACGTAAACCTTGTCACTCGCTTTCCGGAGTGCGTGAAAGCTAACCCGCCGGAAACGTGGGGCAAAAGCGTGTTTGGAATTGCGTCGGACGTGCAGGACCGGGAATACCTCAAAGCGAATATCCAGTGCTCGTGCTCGCGTGACCAGATGATTCTGATACGTGATAGGTTGCGCGAGCTGGTGCCTGAGCTCAGCTTTGTAATGCCGAGCATGACTGCTAAGGTCGTGGACGTGAATGCGGGGGAGTGGGACAAGGGCGACAGCGTCCGTTTGATTGCCAATTACCTTGGAATTTCGCTGGAAGAGGTCGTTGTCTTCGGCGACTCCGAGAATGACCTTCCCATGATTGAGACAGTACCAAATTCCGTGGCGGTTGCAAACGCGGATAGCGATGTGAGCAGCGCGGCACGTTGGCATATCGCCAGCGCAAAGGACGATGCGGTCGCAACGGCTATGTTGGACATCGCTCGGACATCAAAAGAAGGTACGGAACCTTCCTTCTTCCAGTAGTTGGTGTACCAAGTCATCCGCTTATCGCTGTTGAGGTCACAAAGACCGTCTAAAAGAGCAATAGGCTCATCCATGGTGGTCTGGGTGTAAAGACACCTCGGCTTTGCTATGCTTCCCATTGTAAAGCGTGACGAGGTGGCTCTATTGGAGTTCGGGGTTAGATGAATCAGAGAACAGTCCACATAGTCCAGAAGCTATCGCATACGTCGGATCGATGCAGCCTTTCGAGTTTGGCTGACGCATTCGGGGTATCTGAGCGAACCATACGCAATGACATTAAATCGCTCAACAAGTTCCTGTCCCAGGAGGGGATAGGGAACATCACCTTTGGTTCAAAAGGTGTGATAGTGCTGCCTGCTGGCTTTTCACGCGCCGAGGAACTGCTTCCTGTTGAGGACACCTTTGCGTACAAGATGTCCAGTGAAGAACGGAAGCAGCTTGGTGCGGCTCTCCTTGTTGGTGCCAAGGGTTATTATACGTTGGGAGAGATTGCTGAGAAATTCTCGGGGAGCCGTGCCACCATCCTCAACGATTTGGATGGCATTAAAGAGCGTATCCAAGAGGCTGGCTTGGAGGTCGAGTCAAAGCCAAGCCGTGGGATTCGCGTCAAAGGCGCTGAAAGTGTAAAGCGTAGCTACTTGCTAGATTTTGCCAGCAAAAAGGCTCCCATCGTCGACCAATGGCTGGCTCTTTCCGATAACGCCGAAATCCGACTTGACACGGTTACGGTGAAGAAAGTTCTAAATGAGCAGTGCCATGCGTTTGGCATCACCATGATGGATGCCCCATTTCAGCTCGCTACAAAACACTTGTGCATTTGCGTCACGCGCAATCGAAATGGTTTTCGCTTGGAGAACTTCGGAGGATCCTACCACGGCATTGATGCGTCGGGGGGTGTCAGTGATTTTGAGAACAAGGTAATCGACCTTGTCGAACAGTATTGCTCGGTCGAAATGGGAGAGAACGAAAAGCTCTTTTTTGCGGCCTTGAGCCAATCGCTCAGACTTCAAGGCGGCGCACAATTCAGCATGTATGACATGCAAATACAGAAGCTCTCCCGCGTCTTTATCCGCGACATGTCGAATGCAGTAGGCATTGACATGAACGGAGACTATGACTTATTCGAATACCTTTCGAACCACCTCGAATCGATGTTCACAACTGGTCCCTCTCATTTTCCCGATGTGCCAGCGCTTGCTGAAGTCGTTAATGACCAGCCAGAGATTCTTGAAGCGGTGAAAGAAAACCTCGAACCGCTCGAGAGATTTGCCGGCAGGCAAATATCGTCAGTTGAGATTACCTATATTGCACTTCATATTTGTGCTGCGCTCGAACGCCGAAAGAATAGGGGTGTGAGACCTAGGGTCATTGTCGTTTGCGACGGAGGCATCGGTACTTCTCAGCTACTAGCCGAAGAGCTCCGAGGACACTTTGAGATAAAGCTAGTCAAGGTAATGCCGGCACATGACGTGCCTTATATCGATTCCTATCGTGCAGACTTGGTTATATCGACTGTCCCATTAAACAATTGCCCGGTAGACCATATCGTGATTAAGCTTCCGCTGCGTGATAGGGAGTATCGGCTTATCCACGAGAAGCTTGCATCCATCGAATCGAGCGTGAGAATGTCAGCCTCTAGTGTTGACGAGCTTAGCTCGCAAGGATTGCTTGAAAAGATTGAACCCGTAATCGAGAAATACGGTGGTGCAGAGAGTGGGTTGCTTAACGAAATAAGAATCGAAGTTCGACGTTACTTTCGCGAGGCTCAGCACGTTGAGGATCAGTTGGTCTCCCCATATCTTCATCAGCTGCTACCCGCAAGCCATATTGAACTCAATGTTGACTGCTCCGACTGGCGTGACGCAATTCGTAAGTCAGCCCAGCTGCTGCTGGATATGGGATACATCGAAAGTCGTTACGTGAATGCGCTGATTGGGGGAGTCGAGAAATACGGTCCCTATATCGTTCTCGCCCCGGGTTTTGCAATACCGCACTCTGCACCAGAGAATGGCACGGTGAAAATGGGAATGAGTCTCATACGGCTGAGCAAGCCGGTATGTTTCGGCAGCGAGGAGAATGACCCAATTGAGTTCATCTGTACGCTTAGCGCCGTTGACAGAAAGATGCACCTGAAGGCTTTCGCAAACCTGCTTGATATGATTACTGCGCAGGGTAGCCCGTTCTTGCGTGAACTCCGTGGAGCGAATACTCCTGCGGAGGCGGCTGCTATTATCGAACGCAATGAATACATGCTGATTCGACAATAGTTTTCCGTTTATACCAAGTGGGAAGAGGGCACCGGGGACTTGCGTCCCTGGTGCCTTTTCTTCGTCGAGATAACGCTTGTCGGGTAATCGTTACCGCTCATTCATATATTGGGCTTCAACAAGATGTGAAAAGGAATTAACCAGGCTATTTCAGCTCAACTCCGTGTGAAAGACCTTCATCTTGTGTGGCTTTCTTGAGGTCGATATCGTCATTTTTGACAAGAAAAGAAGCGGCCGAAAGCCAAAAGGTGAATGAGGGGTGAAGAGCACCATGCTGGGCAAAGAAATCATCATGCGCGAGCTTACGGCAATCGATCTAGATGTCGACAACTACGAGCAGGTATTTGGAATTATGGGGGCACGGTTCCTCGAGAAGGGCTATGTCAACGAAGAGTACCTTCCGACAATTAAGGAACGAGAGGCGCAGTATCCCACCGCGTTGCCGGTGGAGCCGTATCCAATCGCCATTCCCCATACCATGGCCACTGCGATTATCAAGCCATTTATTGCCCCCGTGCGTCTTAAGAATACTGTCGAGTGGGGCGACATGTCCGATCCTGACAACAAGTTCAATGTGAAGCTCGTCTGCATGCTTGGATTCAAGGATCCTGGTGAGCATATCGAACTGCTTCAGATTCTTATGTATAATTTCCAGAAGCCAGAATGGGTCAACCCGCTCTTCGAGGCAAAGACGGAGGACGAGTTTTACGACGCGTTCGTAAAGATGGAGTGGACTCACGACTAGAGGTCTGCGCGTTATTTGCTAATCGGGCTGTTGGGGCCCGGATAGAAAGGGAGGAATCATCATGGCAGTCAAGGTTATCGTTGCGTGTGGCAGTGGCGTTGCGACGTCTCAGACCGTTGCTTCGAAGGTCAACCGCCTTCTTGCGGCCGACAAGATCGATGCAAAGGTCGAGGCGGTGGACCTCAAGTCCGTTGATCGCTACCTCAAGGACGCGGCGGCGTATATCACCATCGTTCGCGACAAGAAGACCTACGATCTTCCCGTTATCGACGGCATTGCTTTCCTGACGGGTGTTGGTCAGAAGCAGCAGTACGAGAAGCTCGTCAAGGCCATCAAGGAGTACAAGGGCTAGGGCCTTCACCTGGCGATATGTCGTAGCCGCCTTATACGACCGTTGCATAGAGAAGTCGACAGAGATTGAAACAAAAGGAGAGTGAGACGTATGGACTTTGCAGCCGCTAGTGCTTGGATTAACGGCTTCCTGAGCTCCGTTGGCGCCGCAGTTTTCGTGCCCATCATCATGATTATCATGGGTCTTATCGTAAGGATGAAGCCGAAGGATGCCATTTCTTCCGGTATCCTGCTCGGCGTCGCCTTCACCGGCATGTCTATGCTCATCAGCTACATGGGCAACATCATCTCGCCTGTTGGCGAGGCAATGCTGAAGCACATCGGCATCAACCTGCCCATTCTCGACGGTGGCTGGACTACGATGGCGGCAATCGCCTG
>CACZIP010000149.1 GCA_902781245.1 uncultured Coriobacteriaceae bacterium
GCTGGCTCCCGGGGATATTGCTCCGCTTCCTCGGGCGGGCCCTTCGGGCCCACCCTCGTCACCGGAGTTGTTCAACCCGCAAATACTTCACGCCGTGGGAAGACGCCACCTTGTTCAACGGGCTTGTCACCTCGTGGGCCGACATATCCGAGCGCGCAGAAGAGCTGAAGCGCGCGGAACCCGTCCAATACCAACTCGATTTCAACGCGTAGGAGGCGTAGACCGTGGAAATCAAGGCCAACAACAACACACTCATCGGCAGCGCCTTCGACGCCATGCGCGAACCGCTCGGCATGTTCGAAATGCGTGAGATGATTCGCAGGTACCACGACGAATGGTGGCGCGACGGCGTGCTCGGGCACCTTTACGAGGACCAGCGCCGCGACGTGGCGCCTGCGAGCGAGACGGACGACATGGCTTGCATCGACTCGCTCGACGTGCTGCTGATGTTCCGCCTCATCATCCAGTCGTGGAAGGATGTCTTTATCGCCGTCCTGGACCGGCGCAGCCAGACGTGGTGCCGCGAGCTCATCGACACGCGCAACGCCTGGGCGCACAACACCGGCGAGGGCTTCTCGGACGAGGACACCGCTCGTGCGCTCGACACCATGGCGCGCCTCATGGAGCAGATTGACCCAGAGACGGCCACTGCCATCCGCGACCTGTACCGCGAGCTCGTGTCACGCGACCAGGTAACTGCCGCCGCACAGCCCGAACCCGCCAATGCGCGGCGCGGCTCGATTACAGCCACACCGATCTCTGGCGGTTCTGAGACGTTGCGGCCGTGGCGATCTGTCGTTGCGCCCAAGGACGACGTCGCGCGCGGGCGTTTCAAGACGGCCGAGTTCGCTCTCGACCTGGCAACCGTGGCCAAGGGCGATGCCCGCTTCGAGTACCAAGACCCCAAGGAGTTCTTCAGCCGAACCTACATCACCGAGGGCATGAGGTCGCTGCTGATCACGGCGCTAAAACGCGTAAGCGTGACCGACGACGATGACGGCGACCCTGTGGTGGAGCTGAAGACCGCGTTCGGCGGTGGCAAGACCCACAGCATGCTGGCCGTGTACCACCTGATGCGCAACTCGAAGATTGCGAAAGAGCTGCCCGGTGTTGCCGAGGTGATGGATCAGGCGCACGTGCCGAGCCTTCCCGACAAGGTGTACGTGGCGACGCTCGTGGGCACCGACCTTGAGCCTGCCAACTTCAAGAACCCGCCCTTCCTGAAGGGCAAGGTGAATACGCTCTGGGGCGAGATGGCCTACCAGCTGTGCCTGCAGAAGGGTGACCCTGAGCCGTATTCCATTATCCGGACCTCCGACTCGAAGAGCGTGGCGCCCGGCACCGACGCGCTCGTGCGCTTCTTCAACGCCATCGGCCCCTGCGTCGTGCTCATGGACGAGTTCGTGGTGTACGCCCGCAACCTCTACGGTAACGACAACAAGAACCTGCCCGCGGGCAACTTCGCCAACGTGCTTTCCTTCATGCAGCAGCTGACCGAGGCCGTTAAGCGCACCGAGAACTGCATGCTTATCGCATCGCTGCCTGCCAGTGCACGCGAGCTTGGCGACGAGGGCGGCGAGGAGGCGCTGAAGCGCGTCGAGCGCGTCTTCGGGCGACTCAACACCATCTGGCGCGCGGCGAACAACGAGGAGGGCTTCGAGATCGTCAAGCGCCGCCTGTTCAAGGACTATGACCAGCGCCTTGCCGAGCCCGTGGTGGACGCCTTCATGGACTACTACAAGGCTGATCCGGACAAGTTCCCCATCGAGTGCCGCGACCACGCATACCGCGAGCGCATGCTGCGGTGCTACCCCATACACCCGGAGGTGTTCGACCGGCTCTACAAGGACTGGAGCACGCTTGCCAACTTCCAGCGCACCCGCGGCGTGCTGCGCTTCATGGCGACGGTCATCCACAACCTCTGGGAGAGCAACGACGCCGACCCGCTGATCATGTCCGGCTCAATCGACTACGGTGACAGCCGCATTCTGGAGGAGATTTTCCAGTACCTTGACCCTGCGTGGAACGCCGTTGTGGACAACGACGTCGATGGGCCGAACTCTGCGCCTGCGAGCATCGACAAGAACAACGGGCGCTTCTCGCGGCCACGGGCTGCGCGGCGCATCGCGAGGAGCATCTTCCTCGGCAGTGCGCCGACGGCCCGTGGCGAGAGCTTGCGTGGGCTCGACGCCTCCGACGTGCGACTGGGAGCGGCGATTCCCGGCACTGGCGTGACCGTGTATGACGACGCTCTGAACAAGATGCGCGACGAGCTGAGCTACCTGTATAACACCGGCATGCGATACTGGTACGACACGCACCCCACGCTTGAGAAGATGGCACGTGACCGTGCGAGCCGCATGGAGCAGGAGGCCATCAACAGCGAGATGGTCCGCATCATCCGCGACTCCGAGAAGTCGAGCGCGAGTGGGTTCGGGTCGGTCTACATCTGCCCGACCTCTTCGGTTGAAGTGCCCGACGATGATGTGCTTTCGCTCGTGATTCTGCCGCCGAGCAAGCCGCTCGGCAAGGATATCGAGCGTTCCAGTGCTCGCGTGTTCGCCGAGGATTGCCTGACCATGCGCGGCGAAGCCCTGCGCGTCAACAGGAACAAGCTGCTGTTTGCCGTGATCAGCTCCTCGGAAATTGCGGATGCGAAGGATGCTGTGCGGCGTGCGCTTGCGTGGGCGAGCATCGACGCCGAGGCTGAAGGCTTGGAGCTAACACGCACTGCAAAATCGGATGTGTCACGCAAGCTTTCCGGCGCCAAGGATCGCGCGAAGAGGCTCGTGTTGGGCGCTTACCGGCATCTGCTCGTTCCCTCCCAGGACGCTGGCGATCTACGGCGCATCGATTGGGACGACTTGGCCATCGCCGGGAACGAGAGCATTTCCAAGCGGGCCTTCGAGAGGGCGACCAAGGAAGAGGCCGTGCTCACCGAGTACTCGCCTTATCTGCTTGATCGCGACCTTTCACAAATGCTTTGGCAAGAGCGTGACCATGTGGCCGTGGCGGAGCTTGCAGCAGACTTCTCGCGGTACTGCTATCTGCGGCGCTTCTCCGATGACGGTGTGCTGCGAGAGACCATCACCGCTGCGGTTACGAGCAAGCAGTACTTTGCATATGCTGATGCTTACGACGAGGAAGCTGGGCGCTATCTCGGACTTGTGCTTGGCGAGCGGCCGATCGTGAGCATGCATGATGGGCTTGTGGTGCAACGCGAGAAAGCGTTGGAGCAGCTGGCGTTCGACCGCGGCGGGGAATCTGACGATGGCGACGGCGCGTGCGGCGGCTTTGATGCAGGCAGCGACGGAGCTGGAAGCGGTGGAGACACCGGCTCGGAATCTGGTTCAGATACCGGCGAGGGTGGCGGTGGCGGTGCTGTTCCGCCGAAGCCGCTGCCGCGCGAGGTGGAGCTCGAGATGCAGCTCGACAAGCTCACGGCAGGGTACCAGGTGGGGTCAATCGTGGAAGAGATTCTGCAGCAGCTCTACGACCTGGGCGGTGCGAGCACGGAGCTGACGTTCAATGCATATGTGAACGTGCCTGATGGGATCGACGAGCAGACGCAGCGCGTTATCAAGGAGAACGCGAACGCGCTGGGGGTCACGATTCGGGTGAGGTAGAAGGGCGCAAGCAACGACCGAACAGGGTAATTTCTATACAGCTTGCCAACTAATTTGAGGCTGCGAGGATGGCTTGTGACATACTAATAGTTTAAGAGAAACGGGCTGGTTATTGTGGTTTGGTCGTTTAATCGGCTTGCGTGTAACGTGCGGACGGAAGGTGATGTGCATGCGTTTCAAGGATGACAGCAAACCGCGCTCGCACTACGCCAAATGTCCGCTTACTGAAGTTGTTTGCCAGTTGAGGTTCCCAGTAATTCTCAATATCGACAAGGAATTGCCCGCGAGCTTCCAAGAGCTTATCCGAGCAGACTATCCCGAATATGCTTCCAATATCGAGCGGCAGCAACAGGTAGATTTTGTTGCGACGCCTGCCGGCGTAATAACACAGCCTGCAATTCAGCAGGAGAATATGAATCACTGCTTCACCAGCGAGGACGGGAAATGGCGAGTCAACTTGACCAGTTCATTCCTGGCGTTATCCACGAGTACATATGACACGTGGGAAGATTTTCGCGATAGACTCTGGCTGCCTGTTACAGCACTTACGCAATGTTACAACCCCGCCTACTACACTCGGGTTGGGCTGCGTTATGTGGATGTTTATGATCGGGTGAGACTTGGTCTGCAAGGGACGCCCTGGAGAGACTTGCTGCATGAGCAAATTCTTGGAATGGCGGCTGTGCCGGACAACGAGAACGACATACAAACCATCAACCAGTACACCGAGATTAAGCTTGATGAGTATGACGCGATGATGCGCATTATCACCAACTTCGGTGCCACCCCAGAGAATCCGGCCCAGCCTTTGCAGGACGTTTTTATCGTCGATACTGACACGTATTCGTTGCGTCGTTTCCCCATCGGCAAAGAAGGCGTCGAGGGTTGCCTCGACTTTATGCATGACAATTCAACAAATTTTGGACGCTGGATGGTTACGCAGAAACTGTTTGACGCCATGGAGCCAGAAGAGATTGCCGAGGAGGATGCATCATGACCCCTTCGACAAGTGTGGCAGACCGCCCCATATATAGCCCATACACCGCGTCGCTCGCCGAAAGAAATATTACCTCGAGTGGCATGGGACGTGTTATCCCCTTGGCGGCCCAATATTTTACTACGGCTGGTACGAGTGCGCCGTACTACGAATCTGCGCTCCCGAGCAATCTCGACATCTTCTCTGAAGTGGAACAGGGTATTAATGATCCATCCATAAGAGAAGAACAGAGGCACCTTGCGCGCAGGTTGCTTGCAGAGTTGAAAGCAAACCTGCTCCGCAACTATCGCCAGAGCCACATGGACCTGCCATACTCGAAGCTTCACATAAGCTTGCTTGAGGACGCCTCCGTTTTGATTGAGTGGACTTATCTCAATCTCCGCGCGGGTTTCTCAATCGAGCAACATATCGACGAGTCTTCGTACTATGTACTTCTCCGCGATAGAGAAGACGGAGTCAGTACCATTGTGCCTGAATATGGACCATTAACCGATGACAACCTAGGTTTTGTAGCTTCTAAGGTTGTTGCACGCATTTCGGAGAAGCTTTGATTACCGATGAATGCGAGGAGGCCTGTACCGAAATGGGGTTTCCAGACAGCCTGTATCGGGGATTCACGCAAGACGTGATTCAATCGGACGGAACCCTTGGTGCAAACGCTTTCGATTTCAGAGAGTATGACAATCGTGGCGTTGAAGAATGCTCGATTAACTGGGCAGACGACGAGAGGTCCCTGCTGCTGATTGCTTTGCAAGAAAAAGACGGAAGGAAGCAGTTTAAGTTCGGCGCTTGTCGAATTCAACGGGATGAAATTGACCATATGCGGGG
>CACZIP010000150.1 GCA_902781245.1 uncultured Coriobacteriaceae bacterium
CAAAGGGCGTGTTCGCGTTGACTACGTCACAGTCGATGGACGAAATACGTATTGGTATATCAACTGGCACGGCGCATTGAAGGCTATCGAGGAAAAGCTTTCAGAAGCTGGTAGCGATCGCCAAAGAGAGAAGCTCGAAGCGTATTTCGCCACCACGCCTTGCCAAACATGCAAGGGCAAGCGACTGAAGCCTGAAATCCTCGCGGTCACCATCAACGGGAAATCAATCCACGATGTCTGCGAGATGAGCGCAGTTGACTCGCTCTCTTACTTCGAGTCGCTCGTGCTCGAGGGTTCCGATCTGCAGATTGCCGGCCCCATCGTGAAAGAAATTGTCGCACGTCTTAGGTTCCTGGTTAATGTAGGACTTGATTACCTCACGCTCGAGCGCGCAACAGCCACATTGTCAGGCGGAGAAGCTCAACGCATCAGGCTTGCCACTCAGATCGGTGCGGGTCTCATGGGTGTGCTCTACATCCTTGATGAACCGTCAATCGGCCTTCATCAGCGCGACAACGAGCGGCTCATCGAAACACTTCAATCACTACGTGATTTAGGCAACACGGTTGTTGTTGTCGAGCACGATGAAGATACGATCAGATCCGCTGACTATGTAGTTGACATGGGGCCAGGGGCAGGGGAGAACGGCGGATACGTTGTTGCCGCTGGAACGCCGGGAAAAATTGCGAAGACAAAAGGCTCAATTACAGGTGACTATCTCTCAGGACGTCGTGTCATAGAGATTCCCCAATCTCGCAGAAATCCCGAACGTGGAAGCATCAAGCTCATTGGAGCAAGCGAGAACAATCTAAAAGATATCGACATAGAAGTTGAACTCGGTACATTCACTGTTGTAACAGGCGTATCAGGATCGGGCAAATCATCACTAGTAACTGACACGCTTGCCCCATTGCTGGCCAACCGTGTCAACCATGCTCGTAGACGCTCTGGATCCTTCCGGAAAATCGAAGGCACAGAACAGCTCGATAAGACCATCAATATCGATCAGAGTCCTATCGGCCGAACTCCACGTTCAAATCCTGCCACCTACATCGGACTTTGGCATGACATCAGAGCTCTATTTGCTTCGACGAGCGAATCCAAGGCGCGCGGTTATTCACCTGGCAGATTCTCGTTCAACGTGAAAGGTGGCCGATGCGAAGCATGCAAGGGCGATGGCCAAATCAAGATTGAGATGCATTTCCTGCCAGATGTTTATGTCCCTTGCGAGGTCTGTGGAGGCCGCAGATACAATCGCGAGACGCTTCAAGTGACGTACCGCTCGAAGTCAATCGCTGATGTTCTTGACATGACGGTTGAAGAGGCTCTTGAGTTCTTTGCGAACATCCCCGGCATCAAGCGAAAGCTCCAGACGCTGCATGACGTGGGGTTGGGCTATATCAGACTCGGACAACCTGCTACAACGCTCTCTGGTGGCGAGGCGCAACGCGTCAAGCTTTCAAGTGAGCTTCAGAAGAAGCAAACGGGAAAGACGTTCTACATCCTCGACGAACCGACGACCGGCTTGCATTTCGAGGACGTGAAGCAACTTCTCGCCGTTTTGCAACGCCTCGTTGATGCCGGCAACACCGTCCTCGTCATTGAGCACAATCTCGATGTGATCAAGTCTGCTGACCGGATAATTGACCTTGGACCTGACGGTGGTGATAGAGGCGGGCGCATTGTGGCAACGGGAACTCCAGAGGAGGTTTCGCGTATCCCGGAGAGCTACACTGGTCAGTTCCTGAGCCGCATGCTCTAGTCGATATCGTATAATTCTGCAGCATGGGTAAGAGGACTCGTGAAATAGTCGCTCTCGTAATGCTGGCATTGCTCGGGCTTATCGTACTCGCTGCAATGGTCTGGTATATATTCATCGGCCACAATTGGAACATCGCCGCATCTAATATCGACGAATCGATTGGTCAGATGGATGGATATACGGTGATTCTTTACGAAGGCCAGACCCTTCCGAGCACGGAGCGCAACCGCATATCAAGCAACCAACCTTTGCTTGATGACGAAAACCGCGGTTTGCAGAAACCGGATGAAGAACCCGAGCAAAACGAGCCTGTTTCAATGCATGAAGCCGCATCGTATTACCGCCAAATGGGCGCAACGGTATTCATGCTGAAACCCCAAGCTCCCTATGCTTACGACCCTCCGATAGTGCTCAACAAGAACGGCTTCTTCATTGGAATCTATTACGCCGACGGATCAACTCCGCGACTTGAAGCGCAATTGCGAACAGCCGACCTCAAGATGCGCGGCGTTGATTTCGTCGTTCTTCTCGTCAACGATGCTCGCATGCTCACCAACACCTTGTCTTCGGTTGATATCATCATCTGCACATCGGATGAAGAGCTCTCTTCACATGGTGAATACCATGATGGAACGTTCTGCGTTGATTCTCCGATCATTGGGCAAGTTCAGACGATTATCATCTCACCGAGCAATGTCCTAACCTCCAAGACCATCACATGGCTCTAGGAGGTCATATGGACGGTAATGAATCGACAGTGGTCGAAAGCCAAGAACAAAAGATCAAACGAATAAAACGCGAACTGGAAAGCGTTCCTGCTTCACCTGGCGTGTATCTCTGGAAAGATGCCGAGGGGACTGTCATATATGTCGGAAAGGCGAAACAGCTCCGCGCCCGCATGCGTCAATACGTGAACTTTCAAGACGATCGTGCGAAAATTCCCCTGCTCGTCGAAGCGATTGATTCATTCGAGTACATCGTCGTTGAAAACGAACATGAGTCGCTCGTGCTCGAGAAGAATCTCATCAACCAGTTCGCACCGTATTTCAATGCAGATTTCAAAGATGATAAGTCGTACCCGTTTATCGCCTTGACATGTGATGACGTGTTCCCGTCAATCAAATACACGCGTGAGAAGCACAAATCTGGCACCCGGTATTTCGGTCCTTACACCGACAGTCGCGCTGCGAGAATGATGGTAGATGCTGTTCGACGCGTCGTTCCAATATGCTCTTCATCGTGCGCTGAATGGCGTCGGCTCGCAAGAAAAATGAAGAACGGGGACATCGATGCATTCCTTTCAGAGAATGGAACGCTAAGACCATGCTTTGATGCACATGTCGGTCTTGGGCCAGGCGTATGTTGCGGCTCCATAACGCCCGAACAGTACGCAGAGAATGTAAAACGAGTTGCACGTTTCCTCGACGGTCATCATGACGAGTTCGTGCGCGACATGACTGAGGACATGCTGATTGCTGCCGAGGAGCTTGATTTCGAACGCGCCGCTCGTATAAAGGAACGAATCGACGCTGTGAATGCGCTTTCGGACAAGCAACATGCCGTTTCGTCTCGTAACCTGAACGCAGACATCATCGGTTTTTACCGGGAAGAAACGATTGCAGGCGTGCACGTTTTCATGATTCGCGAAGGGCGTATCATGAATTCCAACGAGTTCATCCTGAACAAAGGGCACGACGTGCCTGACGATGACCTGCTCCATGCATTCCTCTTGCGTTACTACGACACTACAACGTCGATACCTCGTGAAATCGTTGTCAGGACATCTCCTGAGGACCAAGAAGCCATGTCGGCTTGGCTTACCGAAAAGCTTGCGAATCCGCATGGAGCAAAAGTGCGCTTTACCGCACCACTCAAAGGCGAGAAAGCCGAGCTCGTCGAGATGGCTGAAAGCAACGCGCGCCATACCTTGCTTAGATACAAGGTAAAGACGAACTATGAGGACAAACGCGTCAACGAGGCCTTGCTGCAGTTGGAAAGCGCACTCGCTCTTCCAGGGCCACCGCATCGCATCGAATGCTTCGATATCTCGACAATACATGGCAGTTACACGGTTGCCTCAATGGTTGTGTTCACAAACGGCAAGCCCGATAAGAACCAATACCGTCGGTTCAAGATAAAGACACCCCTTGAAGAAGCGAACGACTTCTTGAGCATGCAAGAGGTCTTAGAACGGCGCTATTCGGATGAGCGGATGGCCGATGGACGCTTTGGAAGCAAGCCGGACCTCATCATCCTTGACGGCGGTAAACCGCAATTGAGCGCAGCACTCGAGATGTTCGAAAAACTTGGACGCGACGACATATCGCTATGCGGCTTAGCGAAACGAGATGAGGAGCTCTTCGTACCTTGGCAAGATAGCGGACCGGTCGTTCTTCCAAGCGGTTCTGCCTCGCTTTACCTTGTGAAGCAAGTACGCGACGAAGCGCACCGATTTGCAATCACCTTCCACAGGGAGCTGAGAGGGAAGGGGATGACTGCAAGCATACTTGACGACGTCGCAGGTATGGGGCCCATACGTAAGAAGGCACTCCTCAAGCATTTCAAGTCGTTCAGAAACCTCAAAGCTGCCTCTCTCGAAGAAATCAAGGACGCGCACGTGCTCCCCGATGAAGTTGCCGAAGAGGTTTACCTCGTATTGCAGCAGTATAATGAGGCTGCACGGACCAGTTAGAAGGAGGTCAACTATGGCTGAACTGTCAAACATGCCCGAACTTGTGATCGTCAGCGGCATGAGTGGTGCCGGCCGAACGGAAGCAATGCATGTTTTCGAGGACCTCGGTTACTACTGTGTCGACAATTTGCCACCAAGTCTCATCGATGACCTCGTCTTGATGTCTGATCTTCCAAACCTTGGCGGCGACCGTAAGAAGATCGCCATCGTCTGCGATGCGCGAACGCATGAATTCTTCTCTACCATGAAAAGCACCCTCGACAACCTCGAGAAGCAGGGCATTGGACATAGCATCCTTTTCCTTGATGCGGATAACGACCGTCTCATTGCCCGCTACAAGTCGAGCAGACGCCGCCACCCGCTGTGCTCGGATGGTGCGACCATTTCGTCTGGCATAGAACGCGAGCGGGCGCTCATGCGGGAAATCCGTGCACATGCTGATTTTGTCATCGATACGACGAGCCTTTTACCTGCAGAGTTGCGTGAGAAGATCAAAGATCTTTATGCCCATGGAGACGAACGCGAAGGTCTGGCCGTATCGGTGTATTCCTTCGGGTTCAAACACGGCAACCCCGCAGATGCCGATCTGGTCATCGACGTGAGGTTCTTGCCGAATCCTTACTACGACCCCGAAATGCGCACCATGACCGGTCTTGATGACAAGGTTCGAGATTACGTTCTCTACAACAGCGATACCGAGACGTTCATCAAGCGCTGGGAAGCGCTGCTCGATTGCGTGATGCCAGGCTATGTTTCCGAAGGCAAGCAGCAGCTGTCCATTGCGGTTGGCTGCACTGGAGGTCAGCATCGAAGTGTCGCCCTCGCAGAGGTCACCGGAGATTATCTGCGTAGATGCGGCTATCGCGTGAGTGTGGCGCATCGCGACCTCGCACTTGCCGTGCGCCCTGAAGACAAGTAGCCAAACGGTGTTTTGAAAGGTTCATCTATGAGCAACCTCGTTGCAAAGCCGTTCAGCCACGACCC
>CACZIP010000151.1 GCA_902781245.1 uncultured Coriobacteriaceae bacterium
GGGTTGGTTGTCGTAGGTTTGTCGTTTGGCCTGTTCGGGCGCGAAGCTGCAAGCATGTTCTCTTCGGAGGGCCGCAGCGAGCACGTCGTGCCCAACGTCGTGCAAACCACTCAGTTCATCGGCCGCATCGCCATCACGTTCATCGCACTATCAACAATATCCGTAGGCTGCATCAGCATGACCATCGGCATCGAGCCAGCCCGCGCATTCCTGCAGTCGTTTTGGGTTTCGATTTCAGCGTTCATGACTGCAGGCTTCGTTCCGATGAGCCAGAACATCATGTACTACCACTCGGTGTCTATCGAAGTGATTCTCATCGTCGTGATGTTGCTCGGATCCATCAACTTCACGTTGCACGCTGAAGTTCTACGCGGCCGCGTGAAAGCAGTTTTTGAGGATACCGAAGTGAAGTTCCTCGTTGCCTGGATAGTCCTCATCGTGATCGTCCTCGCATCATCGCTTTCCGGAAGCCGTTTGTTCTCGGACCTCCCCAACATCGAACGGCGCGGCTTGTTCATGGTGTTCGCGGCGTTGACGACGACCGGCTTCCAGAACGTCACCACATCACAGCTGGCTGCTGGAGGGTTCTCGTCGGGTGCATTCCTCGTGCTGGCCATCCTCATGGCCATGGGAGCTTCATCTGGCTCGACTGCCGGCGGCGTCAAGATCAACCGTATCGCAATCCTGGCGAAATCGATCGTTGCCACGCTCAAGGAAACGCTTGCCCCCGACACGGCGAGAATCGTCACGTCATACAACCACATCGGACGCAGGCCCGTGACGCCCGACATCGTCCGTGAAGCCACGACCGTTCTCATCCTGTACGGTGTGACCTATGTCGTCGGTGCGCTAGCAGGCATTGCGAGCGGCTTCGAAGCGTCGCAAGCGATTTTCGAGTCAGTCGCAATGGCCTCGAACGGCGGTATCACATCTGGCATCGTCGCGCCTGGAATGGCATGGCCACTTGAGCTCTTCTACCTGTTCGAGATGTGGGCAGGACGTCTCGAGTTTGTAACATTGCTCGCGTTGCTCATCCAAATCGTCACCTCAATCACACCTTCGAGCTGGGTTGGCGCCATGCATGCTCGCAACGAGGAGAGGAAGCGCCGCTCGTGAACAAACTCCTCTTCAACATATTCGCATTGATGCTCGCATTCGCTCTGGCGCTTGCTCTCCCCGCCTCTGCTTTCGCGGAAGACGAGAACCCGTCCTCCAGCGATAGCGCTGCGAGCGCCAAGGCAGAACCAGCCACGAGCGTTGACGCAAACGCCGAAAACATCGTCGACCCGACACAGCGCGCCGACAACTCGTTCATTTACGACACGACGATCGAGGACATCCTTGCTGAAACGTCGCTCCATGACGGGCGCATTGTCCAATTCGTTGGTGAGGCAATCGGCGATCGCGTACTCGACGATGCAAGTGGAAAGTATTGCTGGGTAACAATCGAATCGATGGCAGATGGCAGCGATGCCAATATTTCGGTTTACATGACTGTCGAGCAAGCAGAGCAAATCGACCATTTCGGACGCTACGGAGTCACGGGCACGACGCTTCAGATACGTGGCACTTTCAACCAAGCATGCTCCAATCATGAAGGCCTCGTCGACGTCCACGCAACAAACGTCGGCGTGATGGCACGCGGCGTCGAGCACCCCGACACGCTGAACTTGAGCAACTTCGGGTTCGGGATCTTCCTGATCATTATCGGAGCTGCGCTCATGGCTGCTTTCTATTTCGTCCGCGAGCGAATGCGCTAGGCCGCGGCATGAGGGGCACCATCATCAAGCTCGACCGAGGCTTCCCCCTCGTTCAACTCGAAGATGGCTCGGAGCTGCGCTGCGAGCATGCAACCGCCCTCGTGAAGGGCGAGAAAGTGCGTGCGGTGATCGGCGATGTGGTTGACATCTCCCTTCCCGAAGAGCATGACAAGGGAATTATCGAAGCGATTGCACCACGCACGACTGCATTCGTTCGCAAAGATCCAGCTGAACGCACGACCGCGCAAGTGCTCGCCGCGAATTTCGATTCCGTGGTCATCGCCGAACCCATCGTGAACCTCAACATCAAACGACTCGAGAGAGAACTCGTATTGGCCCACGAGACAGGAGCGCGCGTAGCCATCGTGTTGACGAAAGCCGACTTGGCATCGAGCTCTGACGAAGCGGAAGCCGTTCGGAAGAGCGCAGCCGATCTCGCTGGTCGCGACGTGCCGATCGTTGTCATGTCGGTGGATGACGAGGAGTCCATTGCTCGCGTGCGCGCTCTCGTGCCGAAAGGCGAAGTTGCCGTGCTTATCGGCAAGAGCGGCGTGGGCAAGTCGAGTTTGGTCAACTTGCTTGCGGGAGCCGACGTTCAAAGCATTGGCGATGTGCGTGCAAGCGATGGAAAGGGCAGGCACACGACAGTCGATCGGGTGATGGTCGAAATACCCGACGCAGGACGCGTCGTCGACATGCCCGGCATACGAGGACTCGGCCTTTGGGATTCCGACACGGGCATCGATGTCGCGTTCACCGACGTTGCCGAGCTGGCGGAACAGTGTCGCTTCCGCGACTGCAAGCACACCGACGAGCCCGGCTGTGCTGTGCTTGCAGCAGTCGAATCCGGCGAGCTCGCGCAAGCGCGATTGGATTCGTATCGCTCGCTGGTCGCGGAAGTCGAAACGACGCGCAAGCGACGCGACGAAGCGCGGCACATGCGCGGTGAGAAGGCATCCGACCGCAAGCGGCAGAAGCGGAAAGGGCGTTAGCCATGATCGGCACACTCGCCGTCATGGCGCTCATCGGCATTGTCATCGGCCTCTTCTCGGGTATGCTCGGCATTGGGGGCGGGATGGTGATGGTTCCCCTCTTCAGGCTCGTCTTCGGCATGACCGCCGTCGGTTCGACCGCCACCTCGCTATTCACCATCATTCCCACATCGGTGTCGGGAGCTATTTCGCATGCACGTGCCAGGACATGCGTCCCGAAACTCGGAATTGCCCTCGGCGTCGGGGGCGCCTGCACATCATGGCTCGGCGTGTGGCTTGCCCAGTTGTCACCTGGTTGGCTCGTAATGCTGGCAGCAGCAGCCGTCATCATCTATTCGGGAATCACGATGTTTCGCAAAGCGTTGAAAGCTCCCAAGCAATCAATTGGGAACGCAAACGCCAGCGCGTCTGTTCCTGAGCCCCCCATGCTCAACTCCAAGAAACTGACGGCCGCAGCAGGAATAGGCGCAATAGCAGGTGTCGCCTCGGGATATGTGGGACTCGGTGGTGGCTTCATCATGGTGCCGCTGATGGTCGCTGCACTCAACATGCCCATGAAGCTGACGTCGGGAACCTCGCTAATCGCCGTCATGATACTGGCATTTCCGGCAACGGTGATGCAATGCGTCCTCGGCAATGTCGAATACATCGCCGGCATTGCGATGGCATGCGGCACCATTCCTGGTGCAATCATCGGAGCCAAATTGGTCAGATACGTCCCTGAACGCACGCTCAGATTCGTGTTCGCTCTATTCATCACGATTGCCGCTATACTCTTGGTGTTGAAAGAAGCAGGGGTGCTCGGTTAGGCGAGGAACAGAACTATGGAACCCGGATTCGACTTGCTCAGACTCAATCAGACACGCCGGGTTGTTCTCGGCGTCCTCGGTATTGTTTCCATCTCTGCTGGAGTCGCACTCGTCATCCTCACGCTTTTTCATCCAGAACTGATTGCTTTGCAGTTGACGACCGGCATCGTATTCTCGTTCACGCTCGTCGCCATGCTTTGGCTTGCCATGGACCCCGACACCCAAGCGGCTCGACAGTCCGACAGCTTGCTGAGGCTCGCCAGCCAGATGCTCGATTGCATGAAAGACGGCATGACCCCCGAAGCTGCTCAGCAAATTTGCGAACTGCTGCTTCCCGCCACGCCCGCTAAGGCAGTTGCCATCACCGATACCGAGGTCATCCTCGGCTACGCAGGCTATAACGCCATCAACAACCCAGCTGGCACGCACATTCGCACGACTGCCACACACGACACGATTGAAGATGGTCAACCGCGCATTCTGCACAATACCGGCGACATTGGGCTTCCCATGTCCTCTGCGCGCATCAACGCAGCCATTATCCAACCGCTTTACATCGGCAACAAGATAATGGGAACGCTGAAGTTCTACTACTTCAGATCAAGCCAGATCAGCGAAACGCAGAAGTCGGTTGCGCATGGGTTTGCCGAACTGCTCTCGACCCAAATGGCCGCAGCAGCACTCGAAGAGCAAACCAAACTTGCAACCAGCATGGAGCTGAAGGCTCTGCAGGCCCAGATCAACCCACACTTCCTCTTCAACACCATCAACACGATCGCCTCGCTTATCCGCACCGATCCCGCGAAGGCACGTGTGCTCCTGCGTGATTTCGCCGTTTTCTACCGTTCGACACTCGAAGATGCCAACGATCTCATCGCTCTTGAGCGTGAGGTCAAGCAGGTCGAGCGGTATCTCTCGTTTGAGATTGCGCGTTTCGGCGAAGATCGGCTCGAGCTCGTCGTCGATATCCAGCCGGAGCTTTACAGCATGCTCGTGCCATCGTTCATGATCCAGCCCCTCGTCGAGAACGCGGTGAAACATGCGATGCGCGCCGAAGGCAAACTTACGATTTCAATTATCGGCACTATTGAAGGCAGTACTGTGGTCATCGCTGTTGTTGACGACGGCGTCGGTATGACCAAAGAGCAATGCGCAACGATGATGGATGGCGAATCGACAACCGGACTGGGCATTGCCGTGCGTAACGTGCGCGATCGCATGTACGGCTATTTCGGCCCCGAATCGCGCATGGATGTCAAGAGCGCTCCCGGCATAGGCACGCGCGTGTCGTTCATCCTTGATCGCACCAGCGCAGAGAGCGACGGCTATCTCGGGTCGACGGAATCGGAAGAGCCTGATGCGTCCGAGGATTCCGAACCCGTTGAAGAATGATGTGTTTGAGCAGTCCCGACAACGACGCATCGTGGAGTAATTGAAAAGACTTGCCGCGGTTTTCGTGCTTCGTGTATACTTAAGCGCTGCGTCACCAGAACGACGCAAGGCTACGGAAGCGGAGAGATGTCCGAGCTGGCCGAAGGAGCACGATTGGAAATCGTGTATACCTCAAAAGGGTATCCGGGGTTCAAATCCCCGTCTCTCCGCCACTTTTAGCCACCTTGCGGAGAGGTGGCAGAGCGGTTGAATGCGGCGGTCTCGAAAACCGTTTTACCGGTGAACCCGGTAACCAGGGTTCGAATCCCTGCCTCTCCGCCACGAGAGTTCACGCCCCGACTCGGGGCGTTTTTCATTTCTGGAGCATCCACAAGCAGGAAGGCAGGGATTCGAACCAATATGAGTAGAGCATTGTCAAGGGGTAAGATTGGCCAGGCCCCGAGTTTCCTCAGGACCCGGCCTTTATCCTCATTCGCATTCCGT
>CACZIP010000152.1 GCA_902781245.1 uncultured Coriobacteriaceae bacterium
GCCTGTGACACCGCGCAACCACTACCGGTGAACGCAGCTTCCTCGATTGTCTTCCCGTCATCCGAAAGGCGGAGTTTGAGTACCATTTCGTCACCACAGCTCGGGTTGATGCCTTCGTGCTCGAGGGTGAAGTCCTCGAGATCGTATTTGTAATCCGGATGCGCGTTGTGCTCCATGAGCGCGGCCGTGTAAACGTTTGCCTTCATCGTGTTCCGTTCTCCCTCTCAACACCCCACCTGAGAAGCCATCGTCTCAGGTTCGGATTCCCACTATCCATGGAACATGGTCCACACGTGATTAAGCCCATCAATCAATCGGTCGATATCGCGTGCATCGTTGTAGAAAGCGAACGACGCACGGCAGCACGAATCGATGCCGAGGTGCGCCAGCAACGGCTGAGCGCAATGGTGCCCGGCACGGATGGCCACCCCATCCATATCGAGAATGCTCGCAACGTCATGCGGATGGATGGTACACACGTTGAAGCTGACAACTCCATGATGCGCCGCAGGATCGGATGGACCGATGAGCCGTACGAACTCGAGTTGCGAAAGCCGACGCATACACTGCGCAACGAGGGCGGCTTCGCGCGCCTGTATGGCATCGAAGCCGACTCCTTCCACGTAGGCGAGCGCAGCATCGAGCGCGTAAATGCCGGCGGCATCCTGCGTTCCCGCTTCGAATTTCTCGGGAACAGGCGCCCATGTTGCCGTTTGCTCGGTCACAGCGTCAATCATCTCGCCGCCAGTGAGAAACGGAGGCATCGCATCGAGCAGGTCATGTCGACCCCAAAGCACGCCGATTCCGAATGGACCGTAAACCTTGTGCGCAGAGAACGCGAAGAAGTCGCAGCCCAAATCGTTGAGGTCGATGGGAAAATGCGGCGCCGATTGCGCCCCGTCGACGACCATAACGGCGTCGAACTCGTGCGCGATCTGAGCCATCAGCTTCACGTCGTTAGCGACACCTAGCACGTTCGAAACATGGACAGCTGACACGATCTTCGTGCGCGGGCCAATCTTGGCGCGCATCTCCTCTTCGCCGATGACGCCTTCCTCGTCGGGATACATGTAGACGAGCTTGGCGCCAGCGGCACGGCAGGCTTGCTGCCAAGGGATGAGGTTCGAATGGTGTTCCATCACGGTGATGCACACCTCGTCTCCCGGCCCGAGCGCAGTGGGCGCGTACGAGCGCGCCACGATGTTGAGCGCCTCAGACGCATTGCGGCAAAACACGATGTCACGTGCATCGTTGCGACCGTCAAACCCGAGGAAGCGCGCCACGTGAGCACGCGAGGCGTTGATGGCTTCGGTCGCTTCGACCGACAGCTCGTAGAGCCCGCGCAGTGCGTTGGCGTTCATAGTCTCGTAGAAGCGTTTCTGCGCCTCGAGCACGACGCTTGGACGCTGCGCTGTAGCGGCGCTATCGAGAAATGCAAAGTCAGGCTTGCGAGCGAGCAACGGGAAGTCCCATTTGTACGGCGAGGTCGCAAGCGCAGACGCCTGTGCGTTACGGCTGACCCATTCGACGCGGCCAGCGTCGGTCAACATGTGCTCGCCATGAAGTTTCCTCGTCGACATGGTTTACGCCCCCTCGTCGAACAATGCCGCGAAACCCGGCTCGACTCGCTCGCCGAAACGAATGACACTTGCGCGCGAATCGTCGTCCACAGCGTCAATGGCCGCCTGTTCGATGATGGCCATCGAGAACATGCGCTCGGCGACTTGCTGGGAAAGACCACGGCTTGCCAGATAGAAGAGCTGCTCGGAACGTATGTGGCCGATTGTGGCCCCATGGTTTCCGGCAACATCGTCCTCGTTGCAAAGGATGACGGGAACGGTTTTGTTGCGAACCCCTTCATCGACCAGCAGCACCATCTCGTTTTCGGAACCTTGCGCGCCCTTTGCGCCCCTGATGAGATCGATCGTGCCCCGAAGCGTTTTCTCGCATGAATCGGCGAGCACGCCGTTGGCCTTGAGATCCGACTCGGTCTTTTGGCCATGGTGGCGAACCGAGTAGTTGAAGTCGCGCTTCTGAGCGTTCCTTCCCAGATAGCGCGTGTCGATTTCAAGACGTGCGCCTGAACCTCGCAAATCAGTTGCAAGGCCTGTGTTGGCAGATTGCGCGCCGAGGACTGTCTGCGAGACCTCGATTCGCGCACCACTATTGGCAAACAGGCCCATATCGTCAATGTCCGAGAAGCTCTCGTCGAGCGTCTGCACGCGGGTGATCCTCACGGTCGAGCGGTCGTCGGCAAACACGCGCACGGTCGAACCCGCCACACCAGAAACAGCACCCTCAGCAGACGTTTCAGAACTTTCAGGCGAGTCAACCACAATCGATAGGTTCACTGTGGAATCTGCGTCCGCGACGACGTCGATCGCTGCGACGCTCAACGTCTCGGGAGCAGCCTCTACGATTACTTGCGCATCGATCATTTTGCCTACATCCGCCTTGACGACGATGCGTCTTCCTGCAGCATATCTCAGGTAGGCGGCAGCTTCCTCGCCTACGCCGTGCTCGAAAGCAACAGCGAGCGACCGAGATTCCTCGATTGCATCAGCCCCCATCTGGTAGGCCGATTGCGCCGTCCCGCCATAGGTTGCATCGGCCTCGGCTGCTCGGTATGCCTCCAGCTCCGCCCGTTCCTCATCCGAAAGCTCGGGATGGTCGTCTTCCCATGCTTCTTGAGCGTCTGCGAGCGCTTTCTCGAATTCGTCTTCGGCACCCCTTGCACTGCACGGCATCGAGACGCTGACACGCGGATCGATTGCAAGGTTTTCTGGAACCTCGATTGACGTATCGTTCATCTTTAGGAAATGCCAAGTAGGAGCAGGCATGGCGCTCGCGCGCTCGAAAACAACAGCTTGCGTATCCATTATCCAATCGCTCCTTCCATCTCGAGTTTGATCAAGTTGTTCATCTCGACGGCATACTCGAGCGGCAGTTCTTTCGAAATCGGCTCGGCGAAACCGTTCACGATCATCGTGCGAGCGTCCTCTTCGGATACGCCACGACTCATGAGGTAGAAGATCTTGTCATCACCAATCCTGCCGATTGTGGCCTCGTGACCTATGTCGACGTTCTTGCAGCGGATGTCCATCGCAGGGATGGTGTCGGAACGGCTCTTGTTATCGAGCATGAGCGACTGGCACGACACCGTGCAACGCGAGCCCTCGGCTGCAGGCGTCGCAACGACGGAGCTGCGGAACGTCTGGATGCCACCGTCTTTGGAAATGCCCTTGGTCTCAACGCTTGCAGACGTGTCAGGTGCCCCGAGCACGATCTTGCAACCCGTGTCGAGATTCTGGCCGCGGCCCGCAAACGTGATGCCCGTGAAGCTCGCCTGCGCCTTTCGACCTGCAAGAATCGACATCGGATAGAGGTAGCCGACATGGCTGCCGAACGAACCGGAGATCCACTCGATTTGGCCTTCCTCATCGCAGCGGCACCGCTTCGTGTTGAGGTTGTACATGTTCTTCGACCAGTTCTCGATCGTCGAATAGCGCAGGTGTGCCCGCTTGCCCACGAAGAGCTCGACCGCACCCGCATGAAGATTCGCAACGTTGTACTTCGGCGCCGAGCAACCTTCGATGAAGTGCAGGTCAGCATCGTCTTCCACGATGATGAGCGTGTGCTCGAACTGGCCGGCTCCCTTGGCGTTCAGACGGAAGTAGCTCTGCAGCGGATAGTCGAGCTTGACGCCCTTCGGGACGTAGACGAACGAACCACCCGACCAGACCGCGCCATGAAGCGCCGCAAACTTGTGGTCGGTCGGCGGAATCAGCGTCATGAACTTCTCTTGGATGAGGTCGGCGTATTCGCCGTGAAGGGCTTCTTCGATACCCGAGTAGACGATGCCCATCTTAGCGGCGGTCTCCTGCATCGAGTGGTACACGAGCTCGGAATCGTACTGTGCGCCGACGCCAGCAAGATAGCTGCGCTCGGCTTGCGGAATGCCCAACCGATCGAACGTGTCCTTGATGTTGTCGGGCACGCTTTCCCAGTCCGACTTCTGCTCGGTCGGCGGCTTGACGTACGTGACGATGTTGTCCATGTCGAGGCCGTCGATCGACGGACCCCAGTCGGACATTTCGATGCTGTTGTACACCTCGAGGGAATGCAGCCTGTGCTCGAGCATCCACTCAGGCTCGTCTTTTCGCTCGGAAATCTCCCGCACGATGTCGGGCGTCAGACCAGCATCGAGCTTCTCCGAATCCTGATCGTCGTAACGGAAATCGTACATGCTTCGGTCGATGTCATCGACCTGGGTTCTCTTTCTCTCTGCCATGGCCGCACCCTATTCCGCTGCGGCTACGTCGGCCTCGAAGCGCTCGAACCCATTTGCGTCGATGTCAGCAATGAGGTCGGCAGGGCCTTCCGCGACCAAGCGCCCCTGAACCATCACGTGCACGTGGTCGACATCGAGCCGCTCGAGGATGCGCGTGTTGTGCGTGATGACAAGCAGCGTGCCGTCGCAGGTTTTCTGGTAGAGTTCCATGCCGCGCGACACGACCGAAAGTGCGTCGACGTCGAGCCCCGAGTCGGTCTCGTCGAGGATGGCAAGTTTGGGCTCGAGCAGCAGCAGTTGCAGCATCTCGACCTTCTTCTTCTCGCCACCAGAAAAGCCCACGCCAAGCTCGCGATCGAGATAGGCGCGGTCCATGTCGAGCGTATCGGCGAGTTCCTCGATCTTCTTGCGGAACTGCTTGTTCTTGAGCTTCTGGCCTTTCGCCTCGACTATCGCGCGCAGGAAGCTGCGCAATGGAACGCCGGGAATCTCGACAGGAGCCTGAAAGCTAAGGAACAGCCCGGCCTTGCTGCGTTTCTCGGGCGAGAGATCGGTGATGTCTTCGCCATCGAAAACGATTTCGCCGGCAGTGATGTCGTAAACCGGATCGCCCATCAGCACATGGCCCAGCGTCGACTTGCCCGCGCCATTCGGGCCCATGAGCACATGGACTTCCCCTCGCGGCACCTCCAGGTTGATTTCGCTGAGAATAGACTTCTCCTCTACCGCCGCAGACAAACTACGACAGCGCAACAACGCATCGCTCATAGATTTCGTCCTATTCTATTAATGCACGGCATTCCGCGACGTCGGCATGCCGCCGCCCGCATCATCGCGGGCCCCAATGTTTCACCAACTAGTAAAAACTAAAATCTTTTCCTAGTCAATAACTAGGTTTTATATATTCTGAATGAAAGATTGAATTTGAATGAAAATAATTCCCATGGATTGCTATAGTTGCATGAGCCGAGTTCTTCTCGCGTGCCTTCTTGGCTTATCCGTCGTGCAGCGGAGCGCGAGCGCATATGCCCTTGCACCGGGCGCTTCGAGGTGGCAGCCGTTGCGTCGACTATGAGAAAGGTGCAAATGGCATGGCTGACAGCACAAC
>CACZIP010000153.1 GCA_902781245.1 uncultured Coriobacteriaceae bacterium
ATGCAAACTTCTAAACACCCCATCCTCAAAGGAATCGGCGCGACTGTCATCATCGTAGCCATGATTGCGCTCGGCATTGCGGCCGGCACGTTCGCCCTGGCGCCATATGGATCAAAGAGCGAGGTCATCTGGAGCGAGTTCCGCCAGACGGATAACATCGACACCATCTGCTTGGGCTCGTCGCTCGCGGCGCATGCCTACGACCCTGCGGCGATTGACCCCATCTGCGGCACCGCGTCGTTCAACATGAGCACGCCTTTACAGGAAACAGCCGAATCGTACCTGGGTCTCAAAGAGGCCATGGAGCACCACAACATCAAGCGCGTGATCTACGGCGTCGACTATTCGGCGTTCATCGGAGAACCGAACCTCTACCCCGCCCGCGTGTTCGAAAACGAGAAGTGGAAGGGCGATCCGTTCACCGAGCGCTTCTCGGACCTCGCATACATGCTCGACGACAACGACTGGCTGTTCGACGAACGATCGATCAACTGGTTGTTCCCCTGGACCGAGCAACAAGCATCGGGCGGCGGCTCGGGCATTCTGCGCAACATGAAGATGCGCGTCGACGGAACGACGCTCATCGAAGCTGCCGAGATCAACGAGGAAGATTGGCATTACTACGGACGTGGCTACGGCAACGAGGACCTCGTCATCGACTACAACGACAGTGCGGAGCAGGACTTCGCGAAGGTGGCGCAGTTCAGCGGACGGCCGTTCAGCGAGAAGAAGCTGCAAGGCCTTGCTGACATGGTCGAGTTGTGCGAGGCGAACGGGATTGAGTTCATCGCGTTCGCGCCGGCGCTTCCCGATTTCAGCCTCATCAGCTTGGACGATTATTACGAGAACATCTCGACTCAGATCCGCGAGGTCGTCGAGACGCACGGCGGTGCGTTCTACGATTTCAACGTAGCCAACCCGACGTTCTACCAAGCTCAGGAAGACCATTTCGAGGATTACCAGCATTACAACGCCGCTGGTGGCAGCGCGTTCAGCGCAGCATTCGCGAAGCTGCTCGCGGCGCGTGAGCAAGGGGAAAACGTATCTGGTTGGTTCACCACTTTCGATGAGCGGCTCGCAAGCATTGATCACATCTCGGCCGTGCGACTGCATCCGAGCGGCCATCCCAGTAGCAAGCCTGGCGATAAACCAGGCGCCCATATCGTAGCCAGATGCTTTACTGGCACGAACGTGCAGGTTGAGTATCGATTCTTAGCCAAGGCGGCCGACGACGAGGAATTCAAGCTGGTCCGCGACTGGTCATCGGAGGCCGAGTTCGATTTCACTCCCGAGCACGGCGGGCGCTACACTATGCGTGTTGAAGTGCGCCAGGTCGGCTCAACTGGAGAAGCCGAACGCTGGGCAGAGGAAATCGTGAGAGTATAAGCGCCGCGGAAGGGGGACGCCCCTCACCTTGGCGCTTCAGGACGGAGAACGCTATGCGTAACGTGTTGGAATGGCTGGAAGCAGACGAGGCGAATCTGCCTGACAAGATTGCATTTGCCGATGTCAACACAAGCGTTTCCTACGTTGATCTTGCCCGAAAGGCGCGTCGTGCCGGCACGTTCATCGCGCAAAACGCAGCGCCGCGCCAGCCAATCGCGCTTTACATGGACAAGACGGTCGACGCGATTTGCGCTCTCTTGGGCGCGACCTATGCAGGATGTTGCTACTCGTTCATCGACTTACGGCAACCTCAGGCGCGCATCGAAAAAATCATCGGCAAGCTCTCCCCTGCTTTCGTTGTGGTGGACGACGAGGTGCTCGAAGATGCGCGAGAAGCATTCCCCGCCGACTCGCAGCTGGTCACTGTCTCCGAGCTGTTCGCACCCGAAGTCGATGCCGAGTTGCTCGCCGAGCGGCGCACAGGGGCGCTGCCGACCGACCCGCTCTACATCAACTTCACGAGCGGCACAACCGGCACACCGAAGGGCGTCACGGTCGGGCATGCATCGGTCATCAGCTTCATCCCGACCTTCTGCAAGACGCTCGGTCTGACCGGAGACGACGTCTTCGCCAACCAGGCACCACTCGACTTTGATGTGTCAGTCAAAGACGTGTTCGGGTCGCTTGCATTGGGCGCGACCGTGCACCTGATTCCACGCGATTACTTTAGCGTACCCACGCAACTTCTCGATTACCTGGTCGAACGCAAGCCAACCGTGCTCGTATGGGCAGTGAGCGCAATGTGCTTCGTGTCGATTATGCGCGGGTTCGATTATGCCGTGCCCGACACCGTGCGCCTCGTGGCGTTCTCGGGCGAAGTCATGCCTCCCAAGCAGCTCGACCGTTGGCGCACAGCCCTGCCCGACACCACATTCGTGAACCTCTATGGGCCGACCGAGATCACCTGCAACTGCACGTACCATGTTGTCGACCGCACGTACGCACGAGGCGAGGTCATCCCCATGGGCAAGGCGTTTGATGGCGAAAGCGTGTTCCTCATCGACGAGAATGGGAAATTCATCCACGAAGATGAAGCCGAACGCCCTGGCGAGATCTATGTCGGTGGACCCGAGCTTGCGCTTGGCTACTACAACGACCCCGAGCGCACTGCCGAGGCGTTCGTGCAGAACCCGCTTCACAACGCCTATCGCGACATCGTCTACAAGACGGGCGACCTGGCTCAGTACGACTCAGACGGCAACTTGGTCTACCTCTCGCGCGTCGACCACCAAATCAAGCACATGGGCCAGCGCATCGAACTTGGCGAAATCGAGGCTGCGGCTCAAGCGGCTGATGGCGTCGAGCGCGCATGCTGCATTTACGACCATGCGCGCCAGCGCATTCGCCTGTACTACACGGGGATGCGCGGAAAGGACGAGCTTTCGGCCGCCCTCCACGAAGCGCTCCCACCTTTCATGATGCCCAACACGGTTAAGCAACTTGACGACATGCCACTCACGAAGAACGGTAAAATCGACCGAGCAGCGCTTGCGGAGCAATAGTCGCGCTAGAGAAGGCAATCGGACGGCGCTTGCGGAGCAATAACCGCGCTTGAGAAGACAATCGGATGGCATTTACGAAGCGATAGTCGAGCTAGAAAGACGAACCCGCTAGCGCTCCAAAGACATGGCAGGACGGAGAGACGATGAACGCAATCGAACTGGGCTATGTGGCACTCGAATACGGCACCCCTTCGTTCGTTTTCGACGAAGGCGCCTTTGCACAGCGCATGCGCAACGTAGGCGAGATATTCGGAGCCAACGTGAAGTTGTGCTTCGCGGTGAAGGCGAACCCGTTCTTCATCCCCGCCGCCGAGCGGGCCGGTGTGCGCCTCGAGGTGTGCAGCCCGGGCGAGCTCGACATCTGCCGCGCGTTGAACGTCAATCCGACAAGCATCGTATTCTCAGGCGTGAACAAGACGCCCGACACCGTGCACGATGCCGCAGATTACGGCGTGGGCATTGGCGACTGCGGCGTGATGACTGCCGAATCGCGCAAGCACGTCGAACTGATCGAAGCCGAAGGCGAGCAGCGCGGCGCATCCATCGACGTGCTCCTGCGTCTGAACGCAGGCAGCCAGTTCGGCATGTCGCGCGATGACCTGCTCGACATCATCGACTCGCGCGCTCGCTTCCCGCATGTCCGCATTGTCGGCATCCACTACTTCAAAGGCACGCAACGCCTGAAGCTCAAACACCAGATCAAGGAACTTGGCAAGCTGACTGAACTCATCGACGAAATCGAGAATGAGCATGGATTCGCAATCGAGCGCTTGGAATACGGCCCGGGCTTGGGCGTGCCGCAGTTCACAGACGACGATTTCTCGGACACGCTCGCACCCGCACGCGAACTTACCAGCGCGCTGCAGGATATAGCGGCACGCGTGGAGCTGACTGTCGAGATGGGTCGGTTCTTCGCTGCCGAATGCGGCACGTACCTGACCACCGTGAATGACCTGAAATCGTGTGACCCCATGCGCTACTGCATCGTGGATGGTGGCATCAACCACCTCACGTACCTCGGCAGCATGATGGGCATGAAGACACCCGTAGTCGAGCATCTCCGCGATGGACACCCACTCGATGCCAATGCGGCGAATGGCTGCGAGCCGCTCGAATGGTGTATCGCCGGCAGCTTGTGCACGACCAACGATGTGCTCGTGCGCAACATCGAGCTTGCCGATTTGCGAGAAGGCGACGTGCTCGCATTTCGCAACGCAGGCGCCTATGCAGTCACCGAAGGTATCGCGCTGCTGCTCAGCCGCACGCTTCCCCGTGTTATCATGCGGAAGGAAGACGGCATGTTTGCGCTCGGCCGTGATTTCACGGAAACGAGCCCGTTGAACACGCTCAGCATGTGAACCGCGAAGAAGGACAGCAATGGAACTGACGCTTGAAAACCTCATCAGCCTTATGAAGGACGTAAACGACGAAGCCGATTACGAGAACTGCACGGCGCTTGTCGACGATCGCGTGCTCACATCATTCGACATCCTTGCCATCATCGGCGCAATCGACGACGAGTTCGATATCGCCATTCCGGCGAAGGACATCGTTCCTGATAACTTCAACAGCGCCCAGGCTCTGTTTGCGCTCATCGAGCGCCTCGACGACGAAGACTAGAGTTCGTATTGGAATGGCACAGTCCTCCCTGGGAAGGGTGTGCCACTATAAAAAGTGGCACACCCTTCCCAGGGAGGACTGTGCCATTCCAGCTTGCTTAGTAGTTCACGAACTCCTGCACGAAATACTTGATAATCGCTGCTGACGTGGGAGTGCACAGCTCGCCCTCGAGTTTCTCCTCAGTCGTGGGAATGCCGGTCTCAAGGATTGCGGCCGTTGCAGGCGCAGGGATGTCCATCAGGCCGTGCGCGCATTCAATCTTGCCCGACCCAGTCTGGACGGGCGTGGCAACAATGTAGTCGGGATGTAGGTGACAGATGGCACTGCAGATAATCAACGCATTGAGAATTGCTTTGCCCTCACCCACCTCGTGGAAATGCGTCTCGTCGACTGCGCAGCCATGGACCTGCGCTTCGGCCTTGGCCAGTATCTCGTAAACTCCAAGCAGGTCTTCCTTGACCTTCCTCGAAACGCGCAGCGATGTACGGCTCTTCCTTATAGCCGTACCAGTTGTTCCAGATGACGGTGTACACGTTGAACGCCCAGCAGGAATAGTAGTCAAACCCGAATCCGTCGCGGTACCACCCGTCGCCGCAGTAGTAGCTGAGGATCGCGCAGGCGTGATCCCGCATCTTGTCCGCATCAATCGGATATCCGTACTTGTACAGGAACGCGTAGTCCAGCATGTTGAAAAGGCGCCAGTTCTGCGGAACCGTGTTGCCGCCCGCGTAGTCCGTCAGAAACTTCGCGATGATGTCCTTCTCTTCCTTTGTGTATGTGTCCCAGATCTGCTCGTGGCACTCATCCAG
>CACZIP010000154.1 GCA_902781245.1 uncultured Coriobacteriaceae bacterium
GCTTCAAGGCCCCTTCCATATCGTTTATATGGTCAACGACCCATGTGAGCGACTCGTTTCCGCTTTGTGCAGACCTTTGAGCGCGTTCAAGTGCTTTCAGCTCGGTCTCTGCAACCTTGACCTTGCTTTGCGCGTCTTCGAGCATAGCAATTGCGTTATCGCGGGCTTCGAACAATCGCACGAGGTCTGCCTGCGCTTGCGATTCCTCTCCCGAAAGCGCAGTGAGCAGCTCTTCCGCCTCCAAGCAAGCTGAAAGAGCGTTTTCATGCTCTTGTTTTGCCTTTTCCAAATCGCTTGACAGCTCGATTTTTCGAGCTTCGACAAGACGCTCGTGAGCAAGGCAGTTGGAGAGCCCTTCTTGCAATTCAGCCTTGGACCGTTGAGCATTCTGTTGTGCGCGATCGTTCTCAAGAATAAGTTTGTCGTGCTCTTCGATTTGAGACTCGAGAGAACGCATTGAGGCGTCAATGCGATTCATTTCCTCAGTTAAACGCTCAACTTCAGTCGATGCCACAGAGAGCTTTTGAGTTGCGTCCTCAAGCTGTTGTCGCGATGATTCAAGATCAGCTTGAGCAGAAGCCATGCGTCCTGCATGTGAGTCGAGTGAGGCAACAAGATTGGCACGATAATCTACGGCACCGCGACGGCGTTCCCTCAATACCTTTTCGCTGCTGTCGAGGCGTTCGGATATCTGGGAGCATCTTCTCTGCTTTCGCGCAAGCTCGCCCGCGTCTTCGTTTTCGCGACGCATGGTCTCCTGGATGTCCATGACGTTCTTTTCGGCTGAATCAACAGCAGAGCGCGATTCTGCAAGTTCGTTTCCAATCGACTTTTCGGAAGCGCAGACGCGTTCCCACTCCGTCTGGAGTTTACGCAAGTCGTCGACGGCCAAGGAAAGCCTCAAATCAGAGAGCTGGTCTTTAGCTTCGTGATAGGCCTTGGCTCGCTTTGCTTTGCGCTCAAGCGGTCCGAGCTGACGCTCTACTTCTGCAGTGATGTCACGGACACGGTCGAGGTGATGGTCCATGGCCACAAGCTTGCGAGCTGAACGTTCTTTTCTCTGCTTGTGCTTGAGAACACCGGCAGCTTCTTCTATAAGAGCACGACGATCCTCGGGTTTCGATTGCAAGATCGTGTCCAAGCTTCCTTGGGAGATGATCGAATGCGTACCCGTACCAAGACCGGTATCATGAAGCATCTCGAGAACGTCAAGACGCCTAACAATCGCACCATTGAGCAAGTATTCAGACTCGCCTGACCGATACATCCTACGAGCAATCGACACCTCGTCGTAGTCAACGGGCACAGTGCCGTCCGAATTGTCGAGAACAAGCTCGACTTCAGCCACTGAAACGGCTTTTCTTGCAGCTGAGCCAGAAAAAATGATGTCTTCCATTGCCTGGCCACGGAGATTCTTCGCACTTCGTTCTCCGAGAACCCAGAGCACTGCATCGGAGATATTCGATTTACCCGAGCCATTCGGGCCTACGATTGCGGTAATGCCCGGCTCGACCGTGAGAACGCTGCGGTCTGCAAACGATTTGAACCCTTTTAATACTAGCGATTTGAGGTACATGCAGTTAAGCCTCTTCGTCGTCCATGCTCTTTTGCTTCGCACGAGCAGCCTTCTTGCGCTCACGCTCCGCAGCTTTCGCAGCTGCTTTTTCGGCCTTTGCCTGTGCTGCAGCTGCGGCCTTCTCTGCTCTCTCGTCTTCGGTCAAACCAAGACCGAAGAACTCACCGAGACGTGCCAGCGTACTCTTTGCAGCTTGACTTTCCGCTTCCTTCTTTGTGCGGCCTGTACCTTGCGCCAAACCCTGGTCGCCAGCGAATACCTGGGCAACGAACGTCCTGTCGTGCGGCGGGCCTTGAGTTTCAACGAGCTTGTACGTTGGCGTGATGCCGTCCTCCTGAAGCTTTTCCTGCAATGCGCTCTTCGGGTTCTCGGGCTCTCTAGCCAAGTCGAGCGACATGCGCCCCATGAGCGTGCGCTCAACGAAAGATTCCGCTGCGTCGATTCCCCCATCAAGATACAACGCTGCGACAATAGCCTCGTAAACGTTCTCGAGCGCAGAATGTAGCCCTCGTTTCCCTGTACCCGTTTCAGACGACCCGAACACGATGACGTCCGCAAAGCCGAGCGCTTGTGCAACATCGGCAAGGCTCGAGCCTGATACGAGCGCCACTTTGATCCGGGTGAGGCCACCCTCGTCGAGATCGTGGAACCTCTCGAAGGCCTTCGCAGCGACGATGGCACCCAAGATGCTGTCACCGAGGAACTCGAGGCGCTCGTATGAATAGCGCACCGACTTTCCTTCGGCTGCAGATGGATGGGTTATCGCTGATAGGAGAAGTTGTTCGTTGTTGAATTCGTGCTCAATGATGGATTGAGCCTTGTTGTATTTCTCACGTTGTTCTTCGTTCAAGTCTGACGCCCTTCAAATTGTCATGTGCGTCGAATCAACGTGGTCGAAGGGCAATTCCTGTTGCGCTTGGACCATGCTATTCGGCTTGCCAAATGCCAAGGCGGGGATTAATTCCCCGCCTTGGCATTTTAGTCTATGAACGTTGATGATAAGACTCGTTTAAACGGTTTGCGCTATTAATTCACTAACACCGCTTCTCACATATTCGGCAGCAGCGAGGACGCCGTTCTTGATTGCGCGTGCATTTGACGATCCATGACCAACGATGCAAGCGCCTTTAACGCCCAAGAGAGGAGCGCCACCTGCGGCATCGGGGTCAATTGAGCTGACGAGCTTCTTGAGCTCACCTTTTATCAAAAGGGCGCCAATCTTTGACTTCAACGAAGCCATCATGATGCCCTTCAGCTCCGAGAAAAGCGTTTTTGCGGTTCCTTCGATCGTCTTGAGGCAAACATTCCCGGTGAAGCCATCGCAAACGATCACATCGAACGGTCCATCCAAAACATCCCGACCCTCGGCATTGCCGTCGAAGTTGTCAAGGGAGCTCTTCAGAAGTTGATGAGCAGATTGAGCGAATTGGGAGCCCTTCTCTTCCTCTTCGCCGATGTTGAGAAGGCCCACGCGCGGATTATCAATTCCAAGGACAACCTTGGCGTACGTTGAAGCCATCTGAGCGAACTGAACGAGGAATTCCGGCTTGCAATCAGCATTGGCGCCAACATCGCATAAGATGACCGGCTTCTTCGGAGATGGTACAAGCGTTGCAAGAGCAGGACGCGAAACACCTTTGATTCGACCGATGACAAGTGTGCCAGCGGCAAGGCAGGCGCCGGTCGAACCAGCGGAAAAGAAGCCTTGCGCCTCCCCTTCTTTGACGAGCCTGCATCCAACGACTATCGAGGAGTCCTTCTTCTTCCGAACTGCATTTGCCGGGTGCTCGGCCATCGAGATGACCTCAGTAGTAGCACGGGCAGTGCAGCGATCGTGCTTCTCAGCAAAAGGTTCAACAACCTCAGCAGGACCGCAAAGGATGACGCTCAGATCGATGTCTTGCTCGAGTGCTTGTGCAACCCCTTCAAGAACGACGCCTGGTGCATTGTCTCCACCAAGTGCATCAACCGAAATCGTAACTTTCTGCGCCACGGCAAGCCTCCCTTTTCCCTGAATTACAAGAAAGCCCTCCCAAATGGGAAGGCTTTTCAGACGATTTCACGATACCGTTTTATTCGGTTTCGATAATCTCGCGGTTCTTGTAGTAGCCACAGTTCGGGCATACACGATGCGGAAGTTTGACTTCGCCGCACTGCGGGCACACGCTGCGCGAAGGCGCATCGATGCGGTCGTGCATGCTACGACGCTGATGAGTGCGGATACGTCCCATGCGTTGTTTAGGTACTGCCATTGTCCTCAAGCTCCTTCTATAAGCCGTCTTCTGCGTTGTTTCGGCTCGTAATCGTAATAAACACGCAAAACGGTATGGTAGCAAAGCAAATAATCCCATGCAAGATGGGAAATCTCGACCATTAAATTGTCACAGTCGCTCAATGAGCTATCAATCGAATTTCAAGCCCGCTAAGACAGCGAAGGGGTTTGTAGGATCGATTGGATCATCGCAGCCGCAATCGCCCTCGTTCAAATTCGCACCGCACTGCGGACAAAGACCCGCGCAATCATCTTTGCAAAGGGGCTGATCGGGTGCATCGACGATGAGGGCCGCCTTTATCAGCGGCAAAATGTCGATGACGTGATCATCGGGAAGAACGTCAAACTCATCTTCGCCAAGATCGCCCTCGTCATCGTCGAACTCTTGCTGATAATCAGCGTCGATTAGGAAGTACCCTTCGATGTCACCCGAGAAGTCATTCGTCGCATCTTCGAGGCATCTCGAGCAGGCGCATGTTCCTCTCCCCTCGGCTTTTCCACTAACAAGAAACGCCGAGCCTGTGTTTGTGACGTCAACCCACCAGCTAACCGGATCGTTGAACGTGTAATCGTCAGGACCAGCTGAGAGCAAGGGGATTTCAACCTTGCCATCATAGTGAGAGCTCTCCGCAAGCGCGAAGAGCTCTGATGGTATCTTGATAGATGTATCGTTCATTTACAGGCGAGACTGCGTGGTGGCATTGAGCCTATCACGGCAGCGGCGAACGTTGCTCAGGAGCGTGTCGAGGCTTTGCTCAACATGGTTGAACACTTCGTCAGCATAATCTTCGGCACCAGCGCGCGTCTGACGCTCGAGCTCGCGTGCGTCGGCGAGGATCTGATCAGCCTGCTGCTGAGAAATGCGCACGATTTCTTGCTCGCTTGCAATGGTCATAGCTTGCGAACGCGCATCTTCGACCATGCGGTTAGCTTCGGCATCAGCATCGTCGAGCAAGCCCTGGCGTTCGCGGACAATCTGACGCGCCTGAGCGAATTCACTCGGGAACGTGTCGCGAATCTCGTCCATGATCTCGAATGCAGCCTGAATATCGACCTGACGCAGGTTGTTGTTGCGACCGAAACCAACAGGCTTCGCATCTTCGAGCAGAATTGACAATTCTTCGAGCAGACCAAGTACTCCGGTGTCGTCCATGACATTCCTTCCAACCACGTCGCCCCTGCTTACCTTGATATCCGTTTAGGCGACCTCATCGAATATCAATTCTATCAGGTTTATTTGCTCCATACAAACTAAATGTGGCAACCCAGACCGTCTCATTTATTTAGACTAGCACTGATAATCGACTGAATTATCTCCCGAGCGATTCGTCATGCTTGTCGCGAGCGCTCTTTGGGTACCTTTGGCGATAGCGAACATCGATGAGCTCGGCAACGATGGCTATAGCCAACTCTGCCGGGGTCTTCGCACCGAACTTCAAACCAATGGGCCGTTTCACCGATTCCCATTGTTCGTCGGTCATCCCGCGTGAGGTGCACAGATTGTAAACGGTGTTGTTCT
>CACZIP010000155.1 GCA_902781245.1 uncultured Coriobacteriaceae bacterium
CGTCGAGGCGATTGGCCCGCAGGTCCAAACCGGCATCGAGGGTCTCGACCTCGCTTGGCCCTCCGCGCGGGAAATCGCCGCCATCGATGACCTCGCAGGAACGTTAGGCACGCTCGGCGTAATTCGCACGCGCTCTTCGGTCATAGCAGATATCGCCCAAATGGTGGAGTCGGGTCAACTTAGCTTCGATTCACTTGTCGACCCAATTGAACAAATGAGCACGCTCTTGTCGGTTAAGGGCATCGGCCCCTGGACGGCCAATTACATCGCGATGCGCGCGCACTCGTATCCCGATGCGTTTCTGGAAAAGGACTCTGGCGTCGCACATGCCCTTCCCGATATGTCGCCGAAAGAACGAACCGAAGCCGTGGAACCGTGCCGGCCGTGGCGCAGCTATGCAGTAATCAGTCTGTGGAACTCGCTTGGAAACCAGGCATCGAAACCGAAAGGAGAACAACCATCATGACAACCTTCCGCACCGAATACGAGTCCGACCTCATCGGTCCGATTACGCTGGCAAGTGATGGTGAGTCCATCGTAGGCTGCTGGTTCGGAAACGACCGCTACTTCGGCTACGGCGTTAATGGCGAGATGGAGCCGAAGGACGACCTGCCCGTGTTCGACCAGGCGCGTAGATGGCTCGACCGGTACTTCGCGGGCGAGGCGCCCGATCCGCGCGAGCTTCCGCTCGCGGCGAACGCTACTCCTTTCCAACTGCGCGTGCGCGAGGCCATGCTCGACATCCCCTACGGACAGACGACAACCTACGGCGACATCGCGAGGCGTATCGTGTCCGAGACGGGCAAGCGCTCTTCTGCGCGCGCCGTGGGCGGGGCCGTGGGGCACAATCCACTCTGCATCATCGCCCCGTGCCACCGCGTCGTCGGAGCCGACGGCAGCCTTACCGGTTTCGGCGGGGGCATCGACATGAAGGTGAAACTGCTCGAGCATGAGGGCGTCGATATGTCGCGCTTTTACCGCCCGAAGCGCGGCACTGCTATCGATCCCGCTAGCTGGGGCCAATAGTCCATGGAGTAGCACTGATTTGCAAGAAAGCCCCGCCAGGACTTGGCGGGGCCTATGAAAAAGCTGGACTTCTTTAGCTTTGGTGAGCCAAGATCGAGAACTGCGGCTAATCAAGAAATACCTTGCCGCACCTTGGACATTTCTGCCAATCCTTTCCCTCTTCTTTGTCGAAGAAGAATTTGCACTCGGGGCACTTGGTCGTTGATCTGCTGACTATCCACTTAATGGGCCATTAAAAAACCCAAAGATATTCTTACTTCAAAGCGCGTAAAAAAGACGAAGACATTACAATGGGCAAGGATTGGCAAATGACAGGAGGAGCAACAATGGATCTCGAGGGTTTGTCGCCGGAGTTGAAGGAAAAAGTGCTCGCTTGCAAGACGACTGAGGAGCTTTTCGAGCTGGCCAAGAACGAGGGCATGGAGCTTACCGATGACCAGCTTGATGCCGTCTCGGGTGGCACAATTTGGTATTCGTGCGATCCCGAGGAGTGTGCAAACTATTGCGCCAGAAAAGATATGAAAGGTTATTGCTAGCCTTATTGTGTTTCCAGCAAGGGCCTTGCAAGGGGTTTTCGGGCGATTCTGATAGGGCTAGTTTTGGCTGAAGCTTCTCCATATGGCATGAGCTTTGATGAACGGCTGGCCTTGTTGGCGATGAAGCCGGTTATCGATGTGCAGGTTTGTGGCCATTGCAACTTGCGCTGTGCTGGCTGTATGCACTTTGCGCCGCTTGCAGAGGCGACCTTTCTCGATCTCGATGAATACGAGAATGATTTGACGCGGTTCTCCTCCATTGATGACGTGAGCAGCTACTTCGACGCAATCGTTCTCATGGGAGGCGAACCGCTTTTACACCCGCAAATCGTCGAGATCATACGCATGACGCGTCGCCACCTTCCAAAGATTCTCTTAGCTCTCTGCACGAATGGCCTCCTGCTCAAACGCATGGGCGAGGATTTCTGGAGTGCGCTCATCGAATGTGAGGTGGATCTCACGATCTCGCCGTATCCGATACACCTTGATTACAACGCGCTCATCGATTTCGTTCAGGCAAAAGGCGCACAAGCTCGGTTCAACCAGGACATCACGGGCATGTGCGTGGGCAGGGAAATGTTCATGCGCCTCGCTCTTGATTCTGATGGCGGATGCAACCCCACGGAATCGTTCGTATCCTGTCCCTTCGGCGGGCACTTTTTGCAGCTTTCTCATGGCGCGATCTGGCCTTGCCAGGTGACTGCCCATCATGAATATTTTTCTAAGCGATTCGGGTACGACATGCATGATTGCCCGGAAGACTCGCTTCCCCTAGATCGCATCGCCTCGACTGATGATATCGAAACATTTCGTCGCAAGTCGCATCCAATGTGCCGCTTTTGCGACAACGAATCCCTCACGGTCATGCCATGGGAGCGCTCGAAGTTCGCTGAAGATGAATGGCTCTCACCGCGGCGGGCCCGATAGCCAAACTTGCGTACACCATAGTTACAACATGCTCGAGCAATTGGAAGCTGCATGTTAGAGCAGATTATTCTCCAGCGTCATGTCTGAAGACTCTCAGAAATCGGAATAATCCTTTTCTGCTTAATAGCTTTCAGCGACAGATGCCTGACCGCTGCCTTTCAGATGCTCGTCGAACCAAGCAAGCGCGAGTGCGTTCGTTTGTTCAATGCATGCTCGGGCATCAATATCGCCTGTACCGAGCATGGATGCGAGCATCGGTGAGAAGAGCGGCAAGTCAGTGAAGTTCATATGGCCGGAACCTTTGAAGTACGTGTGCGCAGATACGGTCGCGTTGTCGAGCACGACGTTGTTCACATACGGATAGCCTTGTTCCTTCGCTTGCAAACCGCTTTGGTAATGGCTCTCGTTGTCGATTGAGAGGAGAGGCGCAGGGTACGGCGCTTCGTTGAACGAGTACGTGCCATCATTGTTCAGCGTGTGTTCGGTGAACATGGTGCCGTCCAGGTCGATTACGGCGTCAACTTCGTTGCGCGCCCGTCCCTGACCTACGCTTGTCGCTCCACCCATCGAGTGGCCGACGAGGCCGATTTTGTCAACGTTTACGAGTTGGAGCGCCTTGAGCATTTGGGCTTCTTGGTCGGCGGAATCAAAGAACCAAGCCTCTCCATTTACGGATCCGTTGCGAACTGCCGCTTCGATTGTGTCGAGCGTGAATCCAAGGTCGGCCATTCGCAGATTCATCCATTCCTGTTCGAGTGCATACGATTCTTCATCTGACAGCTCGCCGTTTTGCGCGGCAATGGCTTGGTTGATGAAATCCCCGTCAACGATGACGGTGTTTCCTTGGGTGTCGGCCGAGAAGAAGGCATGATGGGGGTAGTCCAAAGCGGCAACTACATATCCATGGCTTGCGAGTTCGGTGCATAGCGAGTAGTTGCTTTCGTGGTAGCCGAAAGCGCCATGAGAGAAGATCACGAGCGGGAATGTGTTCGACTCTGCATTGGGAGCGTCGGGGTAGTAGAACCATACGGGGATTTCGCGATGGCTGCCGTCTTGCTCGAACGAGTCCATCCGCGTTGCGTCGACCATGATGGCATGTGCCTCGTTCACGGCATACTCTCCTGTAGTGGGAAGCCCCTCATAAGGTGGAAACACCACTGCTGGTACGGTTGCAACGGCGATGACCAAGATGCTTCCGATAACGTTCAAAACCATTTTCGAGGTGCGTTGTGGAACGTTCGCGCTTGCCTTGTTGCGGCGGACGAGAAACACGATGAGCGAGATAACGGCCCGCAGGGAGAGTATTGCAAGTAATGCCATCCATCGGAAATCGAAGTCCATGTTCGAGACGTGAAGCGCCATCAGCAGCGCGAGCGCAAAGGCTTCGCACACGCTCACTATGGTTCGAACTTGCAGCCATTTCTGCTTAGAGGTTTTCGTAATCATGCTCGCTGCGAGCATGATTATTTCGACAAGTGCGAGCGTTACAAGCACTACCGCTCCCATGGTGAATCCTTTCCGTTGGTGCTATTGTTCCTGCGACATGCGCGCTGATTCCATTGCGCCGGTGTAGGCGTTGATTAGCAGCTGCTTGGCAAGCTTCTCGTTGAATGGCATTGAGTTGTTGGCCATAAAGCTCGCATAACCATGTGCCATCACGGCAAGCGATGTGAACATGAGATTCGCATGCTCGCGGTCGAGGCCTGCAACTTGCTGCAAGACGTCAATGACGGGCGCCAGATTCTCGTCATCGTTAAGCGCAAGCAGATCTTGCCCCGAATATCTTCCTGTCTGAAAAAGGAAACGGAAGAGACGCGCCTCATCGTGGCCGAAGCGCAGGTATCTCATACCCACCTCGAGCATTGGGTGAGGGTATTCGCCGGTCAGCTCTGTAATGAAGCGCGTCCTGAATTCTTCTGCAAGATCGTAGGCAGCCTGCCTGATTTCCTCAATGGATTTGAAATGGTAGAGCAGGGGCTGAGTTGAACAGCCAAGCCGTTCGGCAATGTGACGCACAGTTAAAAACTCGTGACCTTCTTCGCGCACGATTTCGAATGCAGCCTGCGCGATTTCATTGCGTGAAGTCACAACTTTTGGACTCATGCATAACTCCATTTATAACAAGTGTAATATACATGTCTATTATACAAAAGATGGCCGAGAAGTCTGCATCTGGTGTTGGTGGTTCGTTGCTTCGCTATGTACAATTAACGGGTCAGGTGCGATACGCTCGCGTCAACGTTCTTGGAGGAAGATGATGACGGAGTTTATGTACGGTCCCATAGATACTCCCGAGCCGACTGGTTTCGAGCCTCTCGATCTGGACGATGAAGACTACAACGACGAAGACGATTTCTATGGCTACGAAGTCGAAGAGGAGTACGAGGACGAGGAAGACTACGAAGAACCGGGCCTTGCCGGTTTTGACGATCTCAGGCCCTTTGGAAGCTTCGACGATGGCTACGGGTGGGACGATTCCTTTTGATGGGGGAGAGGTGCGATAGAGCCTACAGCCCAAACTGATTTCGAGCTGTCAGAGTTTCAATCAGTTTACTGCGAACGGATGCTAGAAGATCGAAGCAGGTCGATAACCCGCTTCAGGGCTGAGACGGCAACGTCGATTTCGTCATAGGTGTTGTAGAAAGCAGGGGACATCCTTGTGATGTTGCCGATGCCGTAAGCCTCGTAAAGAAGGGGCTGGGCGCATTGGTTGCCGCTTCGTAGCGCGATGCCGATTTTATCCACCATGGTTGCTAGGTCGAAAGGATGCACGCCATCCACGGCAAATGAAACGCATCCCGCTCGTGTAACCGGCGATCCTATGACGTGCAATCCAGGGATTTCCTCGAGTACGTCTTCGGCGTAGCGAA
>CACZIP010000156.1 GCA_902781245.1 uncultured Coriobacteriaceae bacterium
AGAGGGTGTATAACTACGCCTATTACTCGTTGCTGAACTCCGCCGAAGCCGAGGATGTGACCAGCGCGGTCTTCGTCAAAGTTGTCGCGAACATAGACAAGTTCGACGCATCTCGGGCCTCGTTCGGCACGTGGGTCACGCGTATCGCCCACAACGTTTTGGTCGATTACTACCGCACGCGCAAGACGACTGTTCCGATTGAAAATGCCGTGGTCGACGAACCTTCGGTCGAAGATGACTATCCTGTGTTGGACGATCGGCAGCAACGCGCCGCCAAGCTACTCTCCTGCCTTTCGACGGAAGATCGCGAGCTCGTATACCTGAAGTATTATCAAGAGAAGAAGAACGTCGAAATTGCGCAGTTGCTCGACATGAATCCATCGACGGTCGCTACGCGCCTGCGACGAGCGCTCATCGCCATGCGCGCTTGCGCTGAAGAGGAAACCTCATGACGCAGCGGCGGGAAGCCTTGCAAATGCAGCAGGGCGAACAGCAAAAACTGTTTCGGCAGACCGCTCTCGACCAGGTGTCGGCAACGACGGGGCTCGACGCCTACATCAAGGCGGTAAGGCCTAGCACGTGGCTCGTTGCCGTGGCAGCAGTCATCGCCATGGCAGCCTTGCTCATCTGGGGCTTCACGGCCAAGGTGGCCACGACCATCAATGACAACGGAGTCGTGAGCGACGGTCAGGTGGTCAGCTATCTGACCGAAAAGAACCGCATCGAAGTCAGCGTCGGCGACCGCGCGCTCATCAACAACGAAGAGGCGGTTGTCGTCGACGTGTCCAGAACACCGCTTTCCTCGCGTGACGCCGGGGCCGTGGCCAAAGACGATTACACACTCGAAATGCTGAAGCTCGAGGACTGGAATTATCCCGTGTACCTGGCCATGGACAACTTGCCCAAGGAAGGCGCCTTGGTCGATGTGATGATCACGACCGACGAGGTGGCGCCCATTTCGTTCCTCCTCGACTCGGAGCTGGGCAATGAGTCGAGCTAAGGGGCCCGTCCGCACCGTCCCCATGGTTATGCAGATGGAAGCGCTCGAATGCGGCGCTGCCTGCTTGGCCATGATCCTCGCATACCACGGCAAGTGGGTGGGGCTTGACCAAGTGCGCCACGATTGCGGTGTGTCGCGCGATGGCTCGCGCGCAATCAACATCCTGAAGGCAGCTCGTTCCTACGGCCTCGTAGCTGATGGGTACAGCCTCGATTCCGAAACGATTGCGACCATGCCGCTGCCCTGCATCATCCATTGGAATTTCAATCATTTCGTCGTGTTGAGGGGATTCAAAGGCAAGTGGGCCTATCTCAACGATCCCGCACGTGGCTCGATTCGTGTGCCGCTCGAGGAATTCGACCGTTCGTTCACGGGCATTGCACTGTGCTTCGAACCGGGCGAGTCGTTCAAGGAGGGAGGCAAGCCGGCTAGTGTCGTATCATTCGCGCGCTCACGGCTCAAAGGCGCTGCCGGCCCCACCATCGTGATAGCTATCGCTGCCATCATCGGGGCGTTTGCCGGCATAGCCAACGCGACGTTCTCGCGTGTGTTCATGGACCGTATTCTGACGGGCATCGACCAAGATTGGCTCGTGCCGCTCGTTGCGCTGATGGCCGTCGTTGCCATCTTGCAGTGCATCGCCGCGGGCATCAACTCTGTCAGCGCTCTGCGCGTTCAGGGGAAATTCGCCGTTTCTGCAAGCACCGAATTCGTCTGGCATCTGCTGCGGCTTCCAGTGTCGTTCTACGAGCAGCACAACGTCGGCGATTTACAGCAGCGCCAATCCGAGAACGAGAGCGTCGCCTACATGCTCATCTCGCAGCTGGCTCCCGTGATGCTCAACGTGGTCCTGCTTGTGGTGTACCTGGTCGTCATGGTGCGCTACAGCCTGATGCTTACGTTGGTCGGACTGTTCACCGTCGTCGTGAACCTGTTCGTAGTCAATGCCACGGCACGCGCTCGCGTCAATGTCACGCGTGTTCAATCGCGCGACAATGGCCGTCTGTACTCGTCGACGATCGGCGGCATCGACCAAATCGAGAGCATCAAGGCTTCGGGTGCCGAAGACGGTTATTTCGCGCAGTGGAGCGGTTACCAGGCAGCGCTCGCAGCGACCCAAGCGCGTTTGGCTCGCATAACTCAGTATCTTGGAGCGCTTCCCTCAGCGCTGGTCCAGTTGACTAACGTCATCGTGTTGACCTCGGGCGTGTGGCTCATCATGGAGGGAGAATTCTCGGTGGGCATGTTGCTGGCGTTCCAGAGCCTGCTCTCGCAGTTTTTCTCGCCTATCAACTCGTTTCTTTCGCTCAATCAGCAGGTACAGGAAATGCGCACGTCGATGGAGCGCATCGATGACGTGTTGAAAAGCGAGCCCGATGTACCAGGCAGTGTCGAAATCGACTGCCCTGTAGAAGAGAAGCTCATGGGCAAGCTTGACGTCGACGGACTGACGTTTGGTTACTCGCCGCTCGGAGCGCCGGTTATTTCCGATTTCGACTTGCGCGTGAAGCCCGGCGAATGGGCTGCGCTCGTCGGTGACTCCGGCTGCGGTAAATCGACTATTGCCAAATTGATTGCGGGCTTGTACAAACCCTGGGAGGGAACGGTGTCGTTTGACGGCATCCCTATTGAAGACGTGCCGCGCGCGAAGCTGAAGCGGTCGCTTTCAGTTGTCGACCAAGACATCGTGCTGTTCGACGGAACCATCATGGACAACTTGCGTCTATGGGACAGCTCGGTTGATGAGGCCGACGTGTTCCGCGCCGCGCGAGATGCGTGCATGCACGAGGTCATCGTGGCCCGACCCGATGGATACGATCAAGCGGTCACGTCTGATGGGGCCAATTTCTCGGGCGGTGAACGCCAACGTCTCGAAATCGCCCGTGCATTGTCGCTAAATCCCACGATCATGATTCTCGACGAGGCCACGAGTGCGCTCGATGCCAAGACCGAGCAAGAGGTCATGCAAGCCATACGCGCACGCGGCCTCACGTGCATCGTGGTTGCACACCGCCTGTCGACCATACGCGATTGCAATCAAATCGTGGTGCTCGACAAGGGGCAGGTGGTGGAGCGTGGCACCCATGACGAGCTGATAGAGCTCGGCGGCCGCTACGCAGCGCTCGTGAACGATGGCGATATGGGGGGTGCGCGATGAGCGATTCAGCAACGCAGCTTCCCATGAATAGCCTCGATGCGGCCTTGGCCGTTTTGCTCGCCCATTTCAACGTGAAGCCTTCCGACGCTCCGCCCATCGGCGACACAACTGAACAGTGGCTCGACAGCGCGCTGCATCCCCACGGCATCATGAGGCGCAAGGTGCGCCTGGAAGGGAAGTGGTACAAGGACGCAATCGGGGCGATGCTGGGCGCCTTGCAGGACGGTACGCCCGTGGCGCTGCTTCCCCGTGGTGCGGCAGGCTATTCATACGTTGACCCTGCAACTGGCAAACGTATTCGCGTGACCGGCGGCAATGCGAGCACCATCCAGCAAGATGCCCTGTGCCTGTACCAACCGCTTCCCTTGAAGCCGCTGGGCCTTCGAGATCTGGCCATGTTCGGCCTGAGATCGCTTGGAAAGGCCGACTACGTGACGATAGTGCTGGTCAGCGTGATTGCGACCATCATAGGCCTACTCCCCGCATGGGCGAACCAGGTCATTTTTGACCAGGTCGTGCCTTACGGCAAGCCATCGCTCGTCTTGCCGGTCGCCGCACTGTTGATCGGGGCCGTGCTTTCGCAAGCGGTCATAGGCCTTGCCAGGTCGCTTGTGACGGCACGCATCGGCACCAAGCTCAACGTGCAGGTGCAAGCGGCCGTGATGGCGCGTCTCTTGCTGTTGCCGCCAAGGTTTTTCGTGGAGCATCAGCCAGGCGAGCTGACCAATCGAGCCATGGCGGTCACGAAGCTCGTGCAGCTGCTGATGCAGGTTGTGTTCACCACAGGGCTCTCGTCGGTGTTGTCGCTTGTTTACATCGTGCAAATCGCCAGCTTCGCACCGCAGCTCACCATTCCTGCGCTCTTCGTCCTGGTTGTGAATGCGGCTGTCACCACTGGGGCAACGCTTGCCAACATGCGCTACGACCAGAAGCAACTCGAGAACACGGCAGGCCTTTCAGGCACTCTGGTTTCGCTGCTCTCGGGTATAAGCAAGATCAAGCTGGCGGGTGCCGAGCGTCGGGCCTTCATTCGCTGGGCCCAAGATTATGCTCAAGTTGCCAAGACCATTTACGACCGTCCGCTGCTGCTGAAAGCGTCAAGCGTCATAACGACAGCCACGGGGCTGGCGGGCACCATCCTCATCTATTTCCTCGCGAGCGCCACGCAGGTGTCGGTTGCCGACTACATGGCGTTCAACGTCGCGTACGGCATGGTCACGGGCGCCATCATGGCACTTGCCGGCGTCGGCACGCAAATTGCGGCTATCCAGCCGACCATGAAGCTTGTCGAGCCTGTTCTGAAATGTCAACCCGAAGCACGCGAGGGCGACCATCCAGTTGAGGGCGTTACGGGCGCTATCGAGCTAGCGAACGTCACGTTCCGCTACAGCGAGGACGGTCCGGCCATCGTCGATGATTTAAGCCTCTCGATTCATCCCGGCGACTACGTGGCGATTGTCGGCCGCACGGGATGCGGCAAATCCACCCTGGTGCGCTTGTTGCTTGGCTTTGAAGAGCCCGAACGGGGCACTATCTGCTACGACGGGCGCGACATCGCCACGCTCGACAAGCGTTCGCTGCGCCGCCATATCGGCGTCGTCCTGCAAACCGGCAGGTTGGTGTCGGGCAACATCTTCCAGAACATCACGCTTTCCGCGCCTCACTTGACGATGGACCAGGTGTGGGAAGCGGCTGAGCTGGCTGGCATTGCCGACGACATCCGCGCCATGCCCATGGGCATGTTCACGCGCATCTCCGAAGGCTCGGGAAGCATTTCGGGCGGTCAACGACAGCGCCTGCTGATAGCGCGTGCAGTCGCCGCCAAACCCAAGCTGCTCATCTTCGACGAGGCCACGAGCGCGCTCGACAACATCACGCAGCGTCAGGTGTCCGACGCTCTGGGCGCGCTTGACTGCACGCGCATTGTGGTGGCGCATCGGTTGTCCACGATTCGCAACTGCGATCGCATCCTCGTGCTCGACGGCGGACACATCGTTGAGGATGGCACGTATGACGATTTGCTTGCGCAAAATGGCGTTTTCGCCGAGCTGGTGGAGCGCCAAAGGTTGACATAGCGCTTTGAAACGGTTCATGCATTTCATCGTATGAGCAGTTAAAAGATGCATTCGGGTCGCTGACGTTAAAAAGAAGGAGGAAGACGATGAGGATTATCTGGTTCTGCATTCCCGCATATGGGCA
>CACZIP010000157.1 GCA_902781245.1 uncultured Coriobacteriaceae bacterium
GTACCATGCGATTAGAACCGGATCGGTAGCTGCTACCGCAACGACAGCGCCCAAATCCCCAAGCACAAGGCTTGCGGCAAAGCCAAACACGAACGTGTAGAACGTGATTGTCAGAGCGTTATAGCGCTTGAGGGCAACCCTCCCGAAAATCGAATACAACCCGTAGAAAAAGCCTGACGCGATGCCAACCAGCAACACGAACGGCGTCAGCTGAACTGCTCCTCCAAGCAAACCGGAGACCAGAACACAACCTAGAAAGGTGCAGGCAATCGCCAACACTTTTCGTCCGGTCACGCGCTCTTTGAAGAACAGCGCCGACATGAGCATGACGAAGATGGGCGACGTATACAGCAGCACAACGGCAATTGATGCCTCGCTCATGGTCATGCACATGAAATAGCACACGTTGAACATCGTGACCGAAATGACACCCGTGCCGATGAACATCCAGATGTCTCGCAACCGAAAGCGCAGAAGATTCCGGTCGACGAAGAGAATGACGGCCAACATGCCGATGGCGCCGACCAGCATGCGCACGCATGTGATGTCCATTGCCGACAGTCCTACGGCATCGAGCTGGCGCACGAACAGGCTGATGCAGCCCCATAGCGCACCTGCCGCCAACACGCATACTGTTGCTTTCACCCGTGACATGCCGTCATGATACCGTATGCCGCAGACGCTGTATCAAGCTCCGTCGTTTGCGACAAGCAACCTGCAACGCAGACCGGGTCTCTGTTGCGAAACTTGCAACAAAGACCCGGTCTGCGTTGCAGGTTTGGCCTATAGATTCTCGCGCACCCACTGGATGTTGCCCATGACGGTGGCGATGAGCTCTTCGGTCGAATCGAACTTGATCATGGGGCGCAGGTACTTCACGAACTCGAGAGTAACGTCCTGGCCGACAAGATCACCGGAGAAGTCGAGGATGTGCACCTCGATGTTGGCCGTCGTCGTGGCTTCGAATGTGGGGGACACGCCGACCGACACCGCCGCCTTGTAGCGTGTGCCCGCAACAGTCGCGTATGCTGCGTAAACACCTTCGCCGAGGACGCGATCATGGGGCTTCACCTGCAAGTTGGCCGTCGCGAAACCCATGTCGGTTCCCTCGCCTCGGCCGCGTTGCACTGTTTCGCGCAGCGAGTACGGATGACCGAGCAAGCGATTGGCCTCATCGAGCTTGCAGTCGAGCAGAAGCAAGCGAATGCGTGTGGCCGTGATGGGCGCACCATCGGCACTCACAAGCTGGTGCGGATGGATTTCGCAGCCCACGCGGCTGCCCCATTCCTGCAACGTGGCCACCGTACCAGCGGCCCGAGCGCCAAACCTGAAGTCTTCACCCACATGCATGTGCGCGGGAACGCCCTTGGGGAATGACGTCTCGAGAAACTCTTCGGGGCTCTTCGTGTAGAACTGCTCGTTGAACGGAATGACGACCACATCGTCGACGCCCGACGCCTCAAGTGCTGCCAAGCGATCGGCGTTGCGCATGAGCTTCTTCAGTCGCTCGGGATGAAACACCTCATCGGGGTCGATGTCGAACGTGATGGCGATAGCACGATTCCCTATCGGCCGCGTGCTCACGGCTTGGTCGATAAGGTACCGGTGTCCTGTGTGCAGACCGTCGAACACGCCGAACGCGCATGAGGAGCCTGCAAGCAGACCCCAGTCGAATGATTCATTTGCAATGTAAAGCGCCATCCGCAATCCTGTCTAAATGAGTCACTTTGACTGTCAAAGTGACTCATCCGATTATAGGCAACTTATCCATCGCGAGCAGGAACAAACGGCTTGCACTGTGACCGATTTGTCTATTGCAGGCACTAATAGCCAGCGCTACAATCCATGATTGTACTGTTTCAGGGCGAGGTGAAATTCCTCACTGGCGGTAATCGGGCGGCAATACCGTCTCGTAAGTCCGCGACCCGGGCAAGCGCATTGCCTGGCTGATCCGGTGAAAATCCGGAACCAACGGTTACAGTCCGGATGGAAGAGACAGGAGGATACCTATGTCTACGTATGCGCAGAATCAGAACGGCCAAATCCAAAACACGAACCGATGGAGCACCAAGCAATTGGTCACCATGGCGCTCATGTGCGCCATCGCCATCTTGCTGAGCTTCCTCGAGTTCCCCATCTTCCCGGCCGCCTCGTTCCTCAAGCTCGACATCTCGTTCGTTCCGTCTGCCGTCATGGGCTTCGCCTACGGCACCGGTCCCGGCATCCTCGTAGGCGTCGCGTGCGCCGTCGTGCACGGCGCCATCACGGGCAATTGGGTGGGCTGCCTGATGAACATCATCGCCTGCTGCGCGTTCATCATCCCTGCGGCGGCCATCTACAAGCGCAACCGCACGTTCAAGGGCGCCATGGTCGGGCTCATCATCTCGATTGTGTGCCTGGTTGTAGCCGCCATCATTGCGAACCTGATCATCGACCCTGCGTTCTACGGCATCCCGTTCGACGTGGTGAAGGGACTGATTGTGCCGGCCATTCTTCCCTTCAACATCATCAAAGGCGTGGTGATCGCCGTTTTGACGGGCATCGTCTACAAGAGCATCTCGAATCTGATCACACCAGCGAAAGACCAGGTGAAAGGCCGCTAGCCACGATTGCCCCAACTAGCAACAACCATAACTAGCGAACAGCACCTTTCCACAGCAAGACAAGGAATGCACCACTCCATGCCTATCATCGATTTCAGCAACGTACGATTTAGCTACGATGGGAAACGCAATGCGCTTGACGGTGTGACGCTCGCCATCGAGCCACGCTCGTTCGTCTGCGTGCTCGGCGGCAACGGTAGCGGCAAGTCGACGCTCGCCAAGCATATCAACGCGTTGCTCGCACCCGATGAGGGGCACGTGCGAGTGCTTGATCGCGACACGTCCGAACCCGAAAACGTGTTCTTCGTGCGGAGCAACGCGGGCATGGTGTTCCAGAACCCTGACGATCAAATCGTCGCAAGTGTCATTGAAAACGATGTAGCATTTGGCCCTGAAAACCTCGGCGTGCCCACCGACGAGCTACGCTCACGCGTGACGACGGCGTTGGCTCAAGTGGGCCTTCAGGGCTTCGAGAAAAAACAGACCGAAACGCTTTCAGGCGGCCAAAAGCAACGAGTCGCCGTAGCAGGCGTCCTCGCCATGGAACCGCAAATCCTCATCCTGGACGAAGCCAGCGCAATGCTCGACCCGCGCGGGCGAGCTGACCTTCTGCGCGTGTGCCGCGAACTGAACTTCGCAGGCCTCACCATCGTGCTCATCACGCATTTCATGGAAGAGGCGGCGCTCGCCGACCGCGTCATCGTGCTTGACGATGGCCACGTAGCGCTCGACGGTACTCCCGAAGAGGTGTTGTTGCAGGCGAACCGCTTGGTCGAACTTGCACTTGACGTACCATTTGCAACACAACTCAGCATGAAGCTTTCCGAACTGGGCGTACCGGTGAAGGTACGTGCAGACGAAAGCGAACTCGAATCCGAGCTCATTGAGCTGCTCGCAAAACGAGAGGGCAGTTCTCCCGCTTCCGTGGAAGTGGTTGGGGAAACATACAATGGTGGGAAGCAAGATAATCATTCCCCCGCCCCTTCCGTCATCCGATTCGAGAACGTCTCGTTCACCTACGAACCCATCTCGCAATCGCGCCGCAAGAAATCCTCAGTCGCACCCGAGGGCAAACAGGCTGATTGGGGGCGCTCGCCATCCGAGTATTGGGCGCTCAAGGACCTGACATTCGAAGTTCGGAAAGGCGAATTCTTCGGTATCGCCGGCCACACAGGCAGCGGGAAAAGCACGCTCATCCAGCTGGCAAACGGACTATTGAAGCCCAACGAGGGCGCTGTGTACGTCGAAGGACGATCGCTGGCCGACAAACGCATTGCGTCTGAAGCACGCCGAGACGTCGGAGTCGTCTTCCAATATCCTGAGCATCAGCTGTTCGCCGCAACCGTTTTCGACGACGTGGCCTTTGGGCCGAAGAACTTGGGTTATTCGGCCGAACAAATCGAGGAAAGCGTTCGCGCAGCCATGGAAATGGTGCACCTCGACCTCGACGAGCTACGAGACCGCAATCCATTCGAACTATCTGGTGGGCAGCAGCGACGTGTCGCATTCGCCGGCGTACTCGCCATGCAGCCGCACACGCTTGTGCTGGACGAACCCGTTGCCGGCCTTGACCCCCGCGCCAAACGGCGGTTCCTCGATCTTTTGGTCGAACTGCGCGACAAGCAGGGACTCACCGTCGTCGTTGTATCGCATAACATGGACGACTTGGCGGAACTGTGCGATTACGTCCTCGTGCTCAACGAAGGACGCCTGTTTGCGCTTGGCAACCCGTCGACCGTCTTTGCCGATGAGCACAAGCTCAAGGATGTCGGGCTGGGCGTGCCGCATGCCGTACACCTGGCGAACCGCCTCAAGAATGCAGGCATCGAGCTGCCAATCAGCCCCGTTCCGAGCTTTGACGAGCTGGCGTCTGCCATCGCGTCGGATCTGGTTGTGCAGGAAGGTAACTAATCCATGTCGCGAGGCGCCCTGTTCGGCCGATATTGGGAAGCAAACAGCCCCATCCATCGACTCGATCCACGTATGAAAATCGTGGGAACGGTTCTGCTTATCGTCACAGTGTTCTGCGCAGGGAACTTTCCTGCTCTCGGGCTGGTCGCATTGTGCATGGTGAGCATGTTCCTCATCGCCCGCGTGCCTCTGCTCCAAGCGCTGCGATCGATTGCGCCGCTTTCATTCATCATCGTTCTCACGGCACTGTTCAACCTGTTCTACATCCAGGGGGGCACTGTCTATGCTGACTGGGGCTGGCTTTCCGTCAGCGAGGAGGGCGTACGTCAAGCGGTGTTCATGGCCATCCGCCTAACCTTGCTGCTGCTCACGGGCAGCCTGCTCACGCTGACCACCACCTCGCTCGACATCACAGAGGCGCTCGAGCGTCTTCTCATGCCGCTTTCCCGCATAGGTGTTCCCGCCCATGAGTTTTCGTTGGTCATGGGAATCGCCTTGAAGTTCCTTCCCCAGTTCGCCGAAGAGTTCAGAGTCATCAGGGCGGCGCAGCTCGCGCGAGGCGCAAAGCTTGCAACAAGCCCCGTGAAAGGCGGTCTCGCAGGTTTGACGAGCCTTCTGATTCCACTGTTCACAAGCGCATTTAGACATGCTGACACGCTGTCGTCGGCAATGGATGCACGCTGCTATCACGGTGCCGAAGGCCGCACGCGACTGAATCCCCTCAGGCTTTGCCAGCGCGATGCCGCAGCTCTCGCTGCACTCGTATTGCTCCTCGG
>CACZIP010000158.1 GCA_902781245.1 uncultured Coriobacteriaceae bacterium
AAATAGGCTGAGACATCTGGTGTATTGGCGAAATTAAGTTGACCAGAATTGGCTATTCTTTCCTGACTTGGGTGTGGCTAATTTAGCCCGACGCTAACATCCTACAATTCGACCGAAAGCCTGCTATCAATAAGGAATCGCGGTATAACAATTCTGAGTGAGTTGCGAAAGCAGGATCAACTTGGCAATTTGCCTGATCGGGTAGTTACGCAAGTATCTACTGCTGGTTATGGCCAAGAATCTAAGCAGCTATTGATTGACACTCTTTCCGATATTAACCAAACGTATATGCGAGGAATATCAGAGGCTGCTCTCAAAGTCGCTCCGATGTTCAGGTCGCTTGAGGCAAGAATGAACGAATACGGAATTGACACCACTGAATCATTCGCTTTTCTCCATTCAAATGAATTGATTGACGTGTATTCGCAGCTGGCTTCGGGCAATCTCTATTCCAGCAAAGATGAGGTCGAGCTCCTGGCAACTCGCATTTCATCTCTAACGAATGAGGCGTTCTACGAACTTGTAAAGGCAATCGGCGAAAATGATGCCGAGACAAAAGGATTGTCCTCCTGGAACCTTCAAGTTGTATTAAACGAAATCAGCTCTCAACAGATTAGACGTCTTTGCACCGACGTCTGTGAACTGCTGAATGCGCGTTTACCTGTAAATTGTATAACCGATAACATGATTTCTTTCTGGCTGGAAGAAACGGGCTTCGAAGGTGCTCGAAGTTCTATTCTTGATAGCTCTAGTCCTGTGGCGCAGCACTGGCTATCTCGGATATACACCTACCAGGCGATGTCGGATCCGACTTCTAAAGTGTTTGAATTGGTTTTGCTGGACATGGACCATTACCGAATAGTTTTGCCGTTTGATGTCATTTGCGCAGGAGAACAAGCGCATCCGGGTTTCTTCACGGCATACGCAAACAAATTGATGATGTTTTCTTCCCAGGATGCGTTCGCTCTTCAAACGCTGTTCCCAAACGCTAGCCAGCTAGAAAAATATCACTCAAATATTACGAAACCTTGCAATATTGAGTGTCTTTGCAGGGCGCTGCTAACCGCAATTAATGACGAGCATTTGCACGTTGTTCCCGAGTTCATGTCCCTTGTTTTTGAAAACAACGCCATTTTCATTGAGCAATTCGTTGCCGAATGCATTTCTGCAGATAATGCAGATGCTCTGGAATATGCTAGTTCTATGATTTGGAGCTCAACAAATTGGATGACGCTTATTGATATGGCCTGGCGAACTATAAAGCACACCCCTTTTCAGATAGCTTCATTCGAAGAGCCACGATGGCTGCGGCATCTAATTCCCGAAAAAGTCGTTAAAAAGTTTCCGGAAAACGTAGTTTGGTGGCTTGCAAATAATTCAGTACAGAATGGTGAACTCGATCAAACAATTGCTGATGTTGGGGCAAGCCTGCCTGATGAACAAAAGATCGAATACCTAATAACGATTTGTGACCTAGGGTTAACGATTGACCAATTTAAAACCGTACCCCTATACATGGCCAGTGCAGGATGGTCTTGGTCAGGGAGCGAGGTTCCGTTCTTGCAGAGGAAAATACAGTTTCTTGAAGAATTGAAAACACACCTCAATGGAATAGAGTTTATCGAGAACAGGGAATATATCGACGAAGTGATTCGATACCTATCTTCGGACTCGAAAGAAGCAGAAGTGCGAGAGTTTCTGCGACCATTTTAGGAAGGCTAATTAATTTATACCTGGAGCGATCCTGCTTTGGAATACATACCGGAGCAACTCGTGTCCCAACGGTGTCCCAAAACCCAATTATTGCTGTCCCAAGAAGCAAAAAAGGTCAGCCGATATAGTGGCTGACCTCGAGATTTTGGTCGCGGGGGCCGGATTCGAACCGACGACCTTCGGGTTATGAGCACGTGTCTTTCGTATCGGAACGCCTCGTTTCTCCCGTTTCTGAAACCGTAATCCCAGATAGACGCCGAATTTGCCATCTCGTTCCCTCGGCTCTTTCGGGACGTGCTCTTTGTCTTTCCCCCCGATTTCCCCCCGATTGCTCGAAATCGGCGTTTTCGGTTCCCCCCTCGCAGTGTTTGCATCGAGCCGCCGGAGACGGGCAGCCCGATGGCTGGTCCTGCAAACACGCCGCGCGCCCGGCCCGGCGGGCTCGCGACAGGCCTCGGCCTAATCCGCATGCGCCAGGCCGCCTGCTTGCCGCTCCTTTGCCCTCTTCTCGCGAAAGCCGACCTGCGCCAGCGCGAAGAACGCGGCCACGAAGGCCCGTATCACCGCCAGGTCGAATCCCATCTGGAGCAGCCCGGCGCCGCGGAGCATGACCGCGCGCAGAGCGTCCACGCCGTACGTGAGCGGCAGGCAGGCGCTGACCGCCTGGAGCCAACCGGGCGCCGACGAGAGGTCGAAGAGCCCCGAGAGCAGGATCTGCGGGACGACGAACAGCAACATGAGCACACTTTCCCGGGAAAAGTGTGCCATCGGCGGGCTTTCGGGGTTCGTATCCACAGTGGTCTAACAGAGCAAATAATTTATTCAGCGTGTGGCCATTCATACGAACAAATCGTTTGCCGTGATTTCCGACTGGATGACGCCCCAATACGTATTGCACTTCACGCCATGGGGGCTCACCATCGTGAGATGGAGAGCCTTCCGCGTTCCTGTCTCGCCGGCAAAACTGGCCACCTTGTGTTGCAAGGATGCAGCATAAGCCTTGTCCACTTCGAAAGGCCCAGATCAGCCATAACTATATTTCAATATTACTTATGGCTGATAAGTTTCTTCGACAGCCTGGCGGCTGGATGGCGCCTCTCGGCCTCCTCCACGTTGCTGAAAATCTCGTTGAGCTTCTGAGCTGCGGGGACGTTACAGCGATCGAGCAAGCGCATGGCATAGTCGTGAAGCGTCGTCGATGCCAGGCGTTGCCGCATTGCCGCGACGGCTTGGTCGAGCTCCGTCGTCAACGTGCCGAACAGCTCTGATTTGATGGAGCATGTGCCGGAAAGCGGCGCCTCCACGCCGAACACTCCCGCCCTGTCGAGCGGGGTTATCGCCTCGACTATTTCAAGCAGCGATATGCTTCGCGCATCGCGGGCCAGCTCCAAGCTGCGCCTGCCCGGCCCGGTTTCGAGCAGGCCCGCCCGCTTCAGCTTCCCGTATATCCTTCGCACGATGACCGGATTGCAGCCAGCCCATTCGCCGATGAGCCCGCTTGTGGCATCGACCTCTGGGAAGAACTCGGCCAGCAACAGTGCCAGCAGGGCTATCTCCACTTGCGATTCTCCGCGCCTCGGCATGGCCGTCCTTCCCTCCTGTAGCTATTGTGCGCACTGGGGAAACGCGCCTCAATTGCCAATCTCCCAGCGGGGGCGGCCTGACGCATGCCCGTTGCCGCAGCTCGGACAGGCGGGCAGCGCCCGCCCCTACTGGGCAACCGGGCAAAGACGCGTTCCCTTGAGGTATTGTAACTTTGACAGTTGCATTTATCCGGTGTATGATTTATTGTAACTTATATTGTTACGTTTATCGAAATCGAGGAGGCGGAGATGGGCATCAAGACGAAACTTGAGGCAGCAGCCGTCGAAAAGGCGATCGGCTACCTGTTCGATGATCCCGAACGCAACATTCCCAAGATCATGGACCTCGTCCACCGCGCGGTGCCGGAAGAGCTGTATCCCTCGCAAAGAAGGTCGATCAGGCGTGCCATCGAGGAGCGCAACAATTGGTACGAGCTCATCCTGCGCATCGCCGACCTCGATCGATACGTGGCCAAGCGCATGGGGACGACGTTCGCCGTCAGCGCGAACCTGGCCTGTTGGCCCGTGCAGGAGAAGAACCGGGATGATTACGGCTGCAACATACCCTGGGCCATCCTGCTCGACCCCACGAGCGCCTGCAACCTGCATTGCCGGGGCTGCTGGGCAAACGATTTTGCAGGCACGATGAACCTGAGCTATGACGAGATCGACTCGATAATACGCCAGGGCAAGGCGCTCGGCACCCATGTGTACATCTACACAGGAGGCGAGCCCCTCGTGCGGAAGCGCGACCTCATCCGACTGTGCGAGGAGCATCCCGACTGCCTGTTCCTCTCGTTCACCAACGCGACGCTCATAGACGACGCGTTCGTCGAGGACATGGCGCGGGTAGCCAACTTCGTGCCCGCCATCAGCGTCGAAGGGTTCCGGGAGGCGACCGACTCGCGGCGCGGCGAGGGCACGTTCGCGAAGGTGACCGAGGCGATGCGGCTCATGCGCAAACGGGGCCTCCCCTTCGGCGTGTCGTGCTGCTACACGTCGGCGAACGTGGACGATGTCGCAAGCGAGCAGTTCTTCGATTGGCTGATCGAGCAGGGCGCGCTGTTCGCATGGCTGTTCACGTACATGCCCATCGGGAAATCCGCCCCTACCGACCTTATGGCCTCGGCAGACCAGCGCGAGTACGTCTACCATTTCGTGCGGAAGATGCGCGACGAAAAACCCCTGTTCACCATGGATTTCTGGAACGACGGCGAGTTCGTGGGGGGATGCATCGCGGGCGGCAGGCGCTACCTGCACATAGCCGCTTCCGGCGATGTGGAACCGTGCGTCTTCGCCCATTACTCGAACGCGAACATCCGCGAGTCGACGCTGCTCGAAGCGCTCAAGAGCCCCCTGTTCATGGAGTACCACGACTGTCAGCCGTTCAACGAGAACCTGTTGCGCCCCTGCCCCATACTGGACAATCCCGGAGAGCTCGCGCAGATGGTGGAGCGCTCGGGCGCCGCGTCCACCAACCCCGTGGACGGCGAGGAGGCAGCCGACCTCTGCGCGAAATGCGCCGACGTGGCGCGCGCATGGGAGCCGGTCGCGAACCGCCTCTGGGAGGACCCGGCTGACCCCCGCTTCGAGCTGAGGCACCGCATCGACGGCGGCATGGCCCAATCGGACCTGCACAAGTTCGCCGAGCTCGGCAGGCTCGGCGAGGAGTAGCCTCGTGGGCACAGTTGCGCAAGGGCCCCGGAAAGTCGGCCTCATCGACGTCGGCGGCGGTCTCCGCGGCGCCTACGGTGCCGGCGTGCTCGACCGGTGCATCGACGACGGCATCCGTTTCGACTACTGCATAGGCGTATCTGCCGGCAGCGCGAACGTCGCCGCCTTCCTCGCCGGCCAGAAAGGCCGCAACCTGCGCTTCTACGCCGACTACAGCGCCCGCCCCGCGTTCATGGGCCTCGGGGCGCTTCGGGCGTCGGGCTCGTTTCTGGACGTGGAGTACGTG
>CACZIP010000159.1 GCA_902781245.1 uncultured Coriobacteriaceae bacterium
AGCTGACAAGCAGATCATCCTACAAGCGCTCGACAACAACCCCAATTGTTTCGAGCGCAGCGCGCAAGCTCATATGGCGTGTTCGATCTGGGTTGTCGATCCGACTATGTCGCAGACATTGCTCGTGTACCACAACATATACGACTCATGGAGCTGGATTGGCGGACACGCCGATGGCGAACGCGACCTCGAAGCAGTGGCTCTCCGTGAGCTGCAAGAAGAGACGGGCGTCGAAAACGCCCGCATCGTGTCGGTCGGTCCGGGCAACATCTACTCGCTCGAAGTGCTGACTGTCAACGGTCATGAAAAGCATGGTGCGTACGTGAGCTCGCACCTGCATCTCAACATCACCTATCTAGCGATTGCCGATCCCGACGAACATACCCGCATCAAGCCCGACGAGAACAGCGGCGTTCGCTGGGTGCCCATCGAGGACTCTATCCGCTTGTCCACCGAACCATGGATTCGAGAGCGGATCTATCGCAAACTCATCGACAAGCTCGTCCACGTGAGATTGTGACTCGCCGCCGTTAGAACACACCGATTGAAACACCGAAAAGCGGTGCAAGACGATAAGCAAGCAGCAACGCTGCAACAGCGATACCAAGCACCAACACAACCGTGTTTGCAAAGCCTTTTGCGCGGCAAAGACCCAAGCTCGCATTGGCCTTGAATGGCCAGAACAGCTGGATGCCTTGTTTGTTGGTGATATCGAGCACCAGATGAGACGCATACCCGATCACGAAATACGGCAGCAAGGGCTCGCAGATCAAATAGAACGAACCGCAAAACGCCGCCATCCCCACGAGCGAATGGGTGAACGACCGATGGTCGGTATGTCCGCCCACAAACGTGAGCGCAGCAAACAAGACAATGCCTACGATCAACCAAACGCCGAGACTTCCCACGAGGTAATCGCAAACGCCAGCACCATACCAATAGTCGATCGCAAGAGACACCACCGAAACTGCTATGACGACGATGCGGCCTATGAGCGCATCTTTGTGCGCTCTGCTCGGCGTGATGTCGCAGTCGGCGATGATACCGCCGATGCTACCGCCAATCATCGCCGCCACGCACGACTCGGCTGACCCCGTCTGGGCAATCGCAAGCGCCGACGCAACGCCAACGGCTATGTGGGTCTTGCTCATCATGGTGTTTTATCTTGCACGGCTCGTGCTACGCCACCTTGATTGGATGACGAATGACGGTTTTAAGCTTCTCAGGCGCAGTCCGCCGCGCATCGCTCAGATAAATCTCGTGATGATGACGCGTGTCAGTGATATCGAGGGCATAGCCTTGGGCTTCCATGTACTCGTGCATCAGCTGAACGGTAGCCGGCTCGTCGTCATAGGGGCCGATGTGCATGCATTGCACGCAAAGACCCTCATCAACCCTCAGGAATTCAACCTTCGAGAAATCGGTCTTCTTCTTGCGCGAAGCTTCTTCAACTGCCCACGCGAAATCAGCCTCATCAACAAAATCGGGCAACCGAATGACCGAGATCCACTCGAAGAGTTCTTTGCGCGCGTAGTCGACGCCCGCGATTCCCTCCTGCCACCAAAAACCTTCGAGCGGCGGCACAACGTAATCGTAATATCCCTCGATACGATGGTCACCCTTTTTAGACATCTTGATGGTGAACGCAACACCATAAAGCAAGTTCAACGCACGTGCGTACTCGCCGTCTTCTTCGTTCGGATTGCCTTTGCCGCGCACTGCCACGTAATTCATTGGCGGCACGGTAACGATGCCCGGCTTCGTCGGCGGCAAGTAGAATTCCTTGTATTCTTTCTTGTAGTCAAACGCCACGATAAACCCGCGCTTTCCGATTGACGCACAAACTCAGAAAATTTTATATCATCGCCCGATGGCGCGCTCGTAGGCGGCGCAGAGACGGCGCTTGGCCTCCTTGGCTTCAAACGTCCAGAAACGGAACATATCGAAAGCATGTGTATCGCCGTGAAAAACATCGACATGCGCGTCGACGCCAGCAGCTCGCAGGTTGCGCACGTAATCGAGCGTCTCGATGAAGAACGGCTCACCATCGAGCACGAAGGTATAACACGGCGGAAGCCCGCTGAGGTCGGTCTCGCGCGCTGGCGAGGCATACTTCGATACGCAATCCACGCGCCCTTCGCCCACGGGATCGCTAAGCCCGCCCAGATAACGCGACCAGCCCCAATGGTTCCGCTTCGTGTTCCAAACTTTGCCATGGTTGTCGCGCGATGAGAGCGTGTCCTCACAGTCGAGCATGGGGTACAGTGGAATCTGCATTGCCACGTTGACATCGCCCATGTCGCGAGCGAGCAAGCAGGTTGCCACCGCAAGCCCGCCGCCAGCGCTCTCGCCCCCAACTACGATGCGATCGCGGTCGATACCAAGCTCGTCGGCATGATAATGCATGTAAAGCAATGCCGCATAGCAATCCTCGAGTGCAGCTGGATAGGGTGCACGCAGCGCGATTCGGTACTCGGGCGACACGACAACCGCACCGTATTCTTCGGCAAGCAACTTTCCGCATGACGCGTGCACCATCGCCGCCATGCCCACAGCATAGCCCCCTCCGTGAATCCACAGGATACCCGGCAACTTCGCTTGTTCGGTTGCAGGCTCGCCCTCTTGACCCGATTGGCAGTCTGGACGCAGCACGATGAGCTTCAGCCTGCCTGATGGCGTGTCTATGCGCAACTTTTGGCTTTTCATTCACCTCTCCTATGCCGACTCACAAAGCTTTACTAATTCCCACAACATTCATCTGCACACAATAGCGCAACTCCGATAATGTTCAACGCACCCTACCCTGCAACGAAACAAGCCTAGATGCTTTTGCGTTTGCCTTTTATTTTCTTGCGCAGATATTCTGCCGTCATCAATGGATGGCGATACGCCATCCGCGGAGCGGAATAGCGCATGATCTCTTTGATGCGTTCCTGCGCTTCACCACGCTGGCAATGGATGTCGCAGTCCTGGCAGTTTCCTTCATGATCATACGGGCACACGATAGTGCGATCGAGCGTATGGTCGACCGCCTCGCGGCAAGAGGGACACAATCCAGCTGCGTCTTTTACCGCATCTGCATGATGAGCCTTGCAATAGATAAGCCCAATAGCCTCGAGGGTACGACGGTCTTTTTCTAGCGAACTCTGCATTTGTCTTTTCCAAGCCGATTCGTTTGCGTCATTGTAACAAGCGCTTACGCGAACAAAGAAGCATATCAGCTGTCTGGTGGTTTGACATCAGCTATCCGGCAACTTGATATCAGCTGTACGGCGGCTTGATTTGTGAAGAGAGTTTCACATGAGCGAAATTGCTCCTTGACCGCTTTTTCCGTTCTGCTAACATAGTCAACGCACTTTTCGGGGCATTAGCTCAGCTGGGAGAGCGCATGGCTGGCAGCCATGAGGTCAGGGGTTCGATCCCCCTATGCTCCACCATAAATTCCAAACCGCCGTCAGGCGGTTTTCTTTTTTCATCGAGCATAGGGGGATCGAACCCCGGGAGGGGCCAACAGCCCTGTGGGCTGTTGGCAAAGGAGCGCCGAAGAATACGGGCTGAATCGAGCAAACGATCGGCTGAAGAAGAAGCGCATCGTTTCCGATGCCCAAAGCCCTTACTTGATGATTTAGGCGATTCTCCTATGCGTCAGCCACATTGCCGCACCCGCAGCGATGATGCAAACAGTAATGAGCATCAGCGGAAGCTCGTCTCCAGTTTGGGGGATATTCGCGGCAGCTGCGGTCGTGGTCACGGCTGGGATAGGTGTCGGAGTAGGCGTGGGTGAGGGATTCTTCGAGATTTGCACATCCTTTGCAAGTGCAGGATCTTTCACAAAAACGTCGCGATCGACGACGATGGGGCCGCTGCCTGTGCCAAGCGTCTGGCCGATGACGTATATCACGTCATTAATTTCTCTCGCAGCATCTACCGGTTTGGCAGGGTCTACGCTTGCCATGCTCGTCGGCGCAGCGCTTGGTTTAGACATGGCGGCGACCATGTGCGTCCTCACGTTCCTCCCCCAAGTGTTGCAAGCCACACGCGGGTTTGACCCAGCTGCTGCTGGCGCGTTGTCCTCTGTGGTCACGTTCGGCAACCTTACGGGATCCATCCTTGCACTGATGATCTATACGCGTATCGGCCGTTTCAAGCCGGTCGCCCTTCACCTCGACCATGGCACCTATGAGGACTGCCTGAAGTTGCCAGGCGCTCTGGAGATGCGTCGAAACAGGATCGACCGTAAGGACGATCGAAAAGCAAAGCGGGTGTTCTGAACCGTCATCGCTTGCCGTAGATGAGCTCCTTGGCGCGCTCTGCCCCCGCATGGGTCGCATGCAGGTTTTCGGGCTCGATGAAGATGCGGGTCGTCTGTGGGAACGCACGGACGATTTCGCGTTCGATACCGTCGATGGCCTCGTCGATGGCATCGCGGCTCGCCTTCTCCTCGAACGTGACGTCGATGGTCACGAGCAAATCCTGCGGGCCGAGGTACAACGACAGGACGCGTCCGCACTTGTGAACGCGCGGGTCGGCCTCGACGATGCGCGCTACTTGGACTAGCTCGTCGCCCTGAAGGCCCTCACCGATGAGCAAGCCCTTCGTCTCGCGTAGCAGAACGATGGCTACAAGAGCGAGCAGTACGCCGATGAGCACCGACGCAGCGCCGTCGAAGTACGGATTGCCGGTGAGGTGACCGAGCAGCGTGCCCAGGAACGCCAGAAGCAAGCCGGTCAAAGCAGCGGAGTCTTCCAACACGACCGTGAAAAGACTCGGATCCTTGGCCTCTTTGATGAACTGGAGCGGCTTCGTGTCGCCGCGTGCGGCGTTGAACTCGCGCAGCGCAACCGAAAGAGACATGCTCTCGATGACAGCCGAAATGCCGATGATGATGTAGTTGAGCGTCGGGTTGCCGAGCGTCGTCTCGGGAGTAATCGACATGATGCGGTGGACGCCTTCGTAGATTGACACGCCACCGCCGAGCGCGAAGATCATGACCGCCACGACGAGCGTCCAGAAATACAGTTCCATGCTGTAGCCGAATGGATGCGCAAGGTCGGGACGTCGTTCGGCGCGCTTCATGCCGAACAGGATGAGCAAGCCGTTTCCCGAATCCACGATCGAGTGGATTCCTTCGGAAATCATGGCCGACGAGCCCGAGATCAACGCAGCGATGAACTTCACGATACCGATGGCGATATTGGCCGCGACAGCCGCGATAATCGCCTTGGGACTCTCGCCTGCGGG
>CACZIP010000160.1 GCA_902781245.1 uncultured Coriobacteriaceae bacterium
TCGAACTCAGGGTACTTCCATACTGATTCACGCAGCTGCTCCCAGTTGAACCCGCCGCTCTCAAGCGCGTAGTCCCACATTTCCTCGACAGTGTCCCACGGCCAAGCAATGTCCTCGTTGCGTGGCGTGGCAAGACGCTTGCCCAATTGCAGGAAGATGGTCATGTCGTCGCGGCACTCGCCTACCGGCTCGATGGCTTTCGTGATGCAGCTAATGCGGTAAGGGTTGAGACCACCGAAACCATTGCGCTCCTCATAGGTGGCAGCCGGCAGAACAACGTCCGCCAAAGCCATGATAGTCGGCGTCATGAACAAGTCGGCGAACGCCGTGAACTCGAGCGTCTTGTACCACTCGAGCTGCTTGGGCGTCTGCGCCCCCATGCATGACAGGAAATTGCTCGTCGCAAAATAGGCTGCTTTGAAGCGGTACGGCTCGCCGCTCTCCCACGATTTGATCGTGACATCCGAGCACACTTCCTTGAAACCAACACGGAACATCGGATAGATGTCGTAACCCATGCGACGCGCGTCTTCTTCGGGAGTAAGCAGCTCATCATAGCCCCAGCATCCCGTCCAATTCGGCTGATCGATGCCCCAGCACGCCTGACCGATAACGTTGCCACCAGGCACGTCGAGATTGCCGGTGATGGTCCACAGTGCCGTCAGCGTATGCGCAGCTTGCTGGCCACCAGTCTGCTGGTCGAGAGCAACGCCCCACTGGATGGCAGCAGGCTTGCTGGTTGCATAAGTGCGAGCGACGCGAACGACATCCTCTTTGGCAACCCAGGCCTTCTCGCATAGGTCGTCGAGGTCGTATTCGCCTACGCGCTCGCACACGGCCTCGAGGCCATATACCCACTTGTCACAGAAATCCTGATCATACAGTTGTTCATCGCAGATGACTTTGAGCATGGCCATAGCCAGCGCTCCATCCGCACCAGGACGCACGCGCAGCCAGTCCTCGCCAGCCTTCGCAGCAATCCAAGTGAGCTGCGGGTCAACGACCGCAACCTTCATGCCACGCTTCATCAGGTCGGTGATCCAATGACCGAAGAATCCATCAGCGTTGGAATAGAAGGGCTGATGTCCCCAGATGATGCAGTATTCGGGAACGACGTAGCGCGGATCATCATAGCGCTTGGGAAGGAATTGCGAGCAGTCCATAAAGCACGGGTCACCCAACATGCAGGCCATAGAGGCGATGCGAGGCAGGTAGCACGAATTGCCAGCGAAGTACGGCACACCCTTGCTCGGCGATTCCATGGATGCGTTCAAACGCGTGATTTGAACGATATCGCGCCCCGTTCCCTGGCAGAACGCGACGCACTCAGGGCCGTATTCTGCAGCAACGCGCTTGAACTCGCGCTCGATAATGTCGTACGCCTCATCCCACGTGATGCGTTCGAACTTGTCCTGGCCGCGATCTTCCCGAGCGCGCTTCATCGGATAGAGCAGACGATCCTCGTGATAGATGTAATCGGGAACGCATAAGCAGCGGCTGCACAAACGGCCCTGGTTGTACGGATCCTCCGGATCGCCTTCGACTTTCACGATCTTCCCGTCTTTGACGTAAGTCAGAATGCCGCACACATTGTGGCATCCTGGCGCCGAACGAGCCGTGCCGCGGATGACGGTCATGCCGTCTTCTTCCCATTTCCAAGGAACATCGGGTGTCTCCGCCGCTGGGCGCGGAGTTGCCACATCGACAATGCGGGGCAATCGCGATCCACGACGAGATTTCACGCCATTCGTCTCGCCCCAAGCATACGGATTCTCGGGATGAGCATCTGTTGCAGGCGTCACCCAACCCAAGGCTTCGCCCTGCTTGATAGATTCTACACTCGCGCCGCTCTTGCCCGGAATAGCTTCTGTCATCTTTCTCCCCCTATTATCGTTTTGGGCACCCGTCCCACGGCACACCGCGAACTGAAACGATAGCGGCACCCATCATCACCCTAGCAATCTCGCTGTTGCTGCCATCGGGTAAAGGGGTCTATTGCATGTGAAATGAAAGGTTGGAACTCTGCGTATGAGGCTATTGAACTGGTGAAATGATGCTTGACGGCAATTGCACGCTATCTTAAAACGAGCTGCTTGTCTTTGGGCAGGCCCACGTTAATGCGGTCGAAAAGCTTCTGAGCGTCGACCAACACTTCGACACCCTCGAGCTTCATTTCCTCAATCGTCGGAATGAGGATGTCGCCTTTGCCCAAGCCCAGAACCATGCGGATCATGGACGCTTCAGCGGGGATGCCATAGCAGCCGGCCCATGCGTCAGTCATATTGGGCGACGTTTCGATAAGCCGGAAGTTCAGTCGACGCACCCATGCAGGGTGACACAGTGGGAAATACAGCTTCTGCAAGTTCACGCGTTCGTCGGGCATCTTGAGACGGTATTCGCTGAAGTGAATGTCCTTGTCTACGTAGCTCATCTCGAAGAGGCGCAGGTCGACCATGAAACCCATGAGCTCGAGCGCCTCGGCCGCCGCAAGCACGATCGCGCCACGCGCGTAAATGCGCTCGCGCGGCTCATTGCCGGCGTACGACGTGTTCATGTAGATGGTCACGAGCGGCTTGTGCACCACAGGCTTGTTGATCATCGTGAGCGGACTTCCCTCGAGGTAGGCCTTCACATCGGGGGCAAAACCCACGTAGTCGTGGTACGTGCGGTTCGGGTCGATCTTGATGTCGAGGTTGCGCTTGACCTTCTCGACGAGCGCGACCAGGTCGTTGAAGCCGTCGTGCCACCCGAAGCGGCATAACTCGATGGCCTCGTCGAGACTCTCGGTCAACGTAAACTCCTCACTGCCGGCCTCGCTTGCCTGCGCGCCGCGCAGGAACGCTTCGTGGGTTTCGGCTTTCTGGAGATATGCGAGATAATCTTCGAGCGAATCGAAGACAAAATGGCGAATCCAGTATTCGCCGATCCAAAACGTGTCGTACCCGACGCCTCGCATAGTTCCTTTCCGTATACTCAATGAGCCGGTGCCTCGACCTCCGACTCATCGGCCAAGCTTTACTGGAAAATCCTGATGGTCTTGATCACTTGCAAGTACTTGTTGTCGGATGCGATGTTCTTCATGGCACCGACCAACATGTTCATGTCGTCCTGCGTCAGGCTGCGGATGACGTTGGTGCGCAGGATGGTCTCGGTGTCCATGCCGTAAGCTTCCTTTTTGAAGCATTTGCCGATGGCGCGCGTCGATACGATGTGCGGGATGCGACAATCGTCGGCCGCGTCGCGCAGCGACCACATGAACTCGAGCAGCTCGTCCGACGGATACAGCGCACGTTCGAGCTTTCGATCGTAATCGAAGAAGACCATGTCAAAGCGGTCGAGCGTCGCCCCATCGAGCACGTTTCGCCCAACGTATTGCAGATTCGAGCCTTTGCCCCACGTATTGGCTGCAGCCACGCAGCGAAAATCGGGATGACGCTCGATGGTTTCATGCGGGAAAGCCATATAGCCGTTAGCCAACGCCGAGTTGATCACGATGAGCGCCGACGGGTCGGAATTGTCGATTTCGTCGAGGAAAAACACGCCGCCATTCTTGAATGCCTTGTAAAACTGGGTGTCGCGATAGGTGCCACCTGCATCAATGAAACCTGTGAGCTTGAACTCGTTGGAGGCGTTGTTCGTGTAGTACATGGGCAAGCCCAAACCGTCAGCTACCTGCGACACAGCATAGTTCTTGCCCGAACCTGCCGGCCCGATAAGCATGACCGGCTCGTCGAGCTGGACCTGCGTGAGCACCTGCTCGAATTTCTCGTGGTAGTAGGCAACACCCGTCTGCGCAAGTTGCACGTCGCCGAGCTTCACGATGTTGGTGTGCGGCACAGCGTTCACGCCGATGAAGTCGTCGAGAATCTGTTTATAGCGGCTCGTGAGCTGGGCATCCACACGATTTGTGGTTGCTAGACCATCGATGCGAGCATCGATGAGCTCGGACACCTTACCCGCGACTTCGCCGTCGAGGTTGGCTTCAACAAACGAAGCAATCCGTTCGCGCGGCGCCTGCGACTCGAAATATTCGTCGAATAACCGCTCGATCGTCTGGCGCAGCGAATCGTCTGCCGCCTGCTCGAGAATGCGATTCACCAGCTCGATGATGTCACGCGCGTTGCTGTAGTTCGATTCAATGCCCGCATCGTCCGTGCGTTTGAACGACGGGTCACGATACGTGGTGAAGGCGCCATCAGCGAAATACGTATGCGGCTCAACGGGAAACACTTGACCTACGAACTGCGCAAGCACGCCCTCATTGTTAGAGAACGCATAGGCTCCCGACGCGGTGCGACCATAGAACAGGTTCGCATAGCTTTCTTGCAACCCCAAGTCGCGCCCTCGTCCTGCCACGAACCGGCCCGTACGCGTGTCGAAGAACGCTACCGAAAACGGCATGTAGCGGTTAAGCAGGTTAAAGGCATCAGTGTCGAAGTCACGGAATGCCCTACCCACCACACGTTGGTCGGCATCGCGATCGTGTGGATCGTAAGCACCCGATGCGATGGCGAGCGCCGCCTCGTGTAGCAGTGCCAAATCGTAGCCTCCCACTGTCAGCATACCGCCTGCAATTTCTGGATCGCGGCAGTTCGAAGCGTACGAGTCGTACACGATCTTGCCGAACAAAGCCTCGTCGTTTTCGCCCGCCCGCATGATCTTGACCGTGTAATCGAAGCTCTTGTTGGCTGCGATGAGCGCCTGCTCGAGATCGTGTTCCGAGATCTCGTTGCCCACGTAGGCGAAGAACGTTTCCTTCATGCATCCCCTCTTCCCGAAACGCCACTCGAAATGAGTCGGTGCCCTGACCCCTGACTCATTGTGTGCAATGAGTCAGGGGTCAGGGCACCGACTCATTTCGAGAATTGTAGGAAGTCAAAAAGGACGGGCATCATACCCGTCTGCTTGAATTTGCAAAGTACCTGTTCAGAATCTCATCCTTGCGGTATGAGCTTCGCAATTACCCGAAAATGGGAAGTGCGTACCTATGGTCGAACCGTCATCTATCTCGATAATGCGGTTGTTTCTTTAAGCGCATTCGCGCCCGATGGGGTCGGACGCAACGGGGCGGCGAAGTCAGGCGCCCCGCGACCATGCGCACATCCAGAATCAAGGAGGAGATCATGGATGAAACCAAAGACGCAATGAGCGTCGACGAGAAGCGCATGGGTGAGAAGGCGCCCGCGTTGTCCTGGGTAATGCTGCTCGTCACCTACCTCGCGAGCATCTG
>CACZIP010000161.1 GCA_902781245.1 uncultured Coriobacteriaceae bacterium
CGGCGCGTACATCGTCGTCGCTTGCCGTCGTGTACACCAAAGGCGCGATGCGCATGAGTGATCCGTTGCCGTTCGACCGCTCGCCCGTGCTGCCCTTGCCTTCAGCAAGCGCGGTCGCAACAGTTCCGCCGACATCGAACACATTGCCATCAACAGCGTAGGCGCCATCATGCAGCCAATAGTTGAACCTCTTGCGCATGTCGTGCACGTCGATCGCCCTGTGCACGCGGATGCTGTCGCACGTCGCAAGCATCATCGATGTGTCGTCGGAAAAAGTCCCAGCCGGCTGGCCATGTGCTCCGCCCAATGCCATACCCGTGCACTCGAATGTGCCGCGCGTCATGAACTCATAAGGAACGCCGAGCGCATCACCGACCGCCGCTCCGTACACTGCATCGCGCAGACCTTGGGAGGCCAGCCTCAACTTGGAAGTAATCATGAATACTTCTCCTGTTTCTGTAAGTATGTCGCACTGTGAGTCAATGGGACAGTCCCAATGACTCACCGAGACAATATGTGCCACGTACTTAACTGTACTGCACGGATGCGGCGAAAACTACTGCGCAATCTCCTGCTTGCAGCGTTTCACACCCGCGCGGGCACCTGCGAGCGCCTTCTCGTACCAGACGTCACCGTTGTCGACGGCAGTCTCCAGCGCCGCAACCGCATGTTGATACATCTGAAGCGCACAGGAGAAACTCTGCTCGCAACCGAAGCCTTCCTCAAAACAACTAGCCAACCGCAAAGCGATGCTTCCCAGAACCGCAGGAGGCTCGTTGCCATGCGTGGCAAGGTTCGACGCCTTGGTGTACCAGCGGTAGGCGGCAGCGGCATCGGGCTCGCAGCCCATGCCATGCTTGTAAAGATCACCCAGCTTGTAGCACGCCTCGGCAATCCCCGCCTCGGCAGCCATGGAAAAGCACTCAAACGCCCGCTCCTCACGCGGGTATGCACCACAGTCATCGACGGCGAGCATCATGGGGTCGCGCCAATAGCGCCCCTCGCAGCGATCGTAGCTGTACACGTACCCAAGGCACAAGTTCGCGTCTGCACTGCCCTTTTCCGCGGCGCTGCGGTACAGAACCTCCGCAGCTTGGAAGCACGCGATGCGCTTCTCGCGGTCAGCCGGGTCGGTGTAGCCCATACCCTCGTTATAGTGAAGTGCTCCGTAATACAGCGCATCTTCGACGTCGTAATCAATCATCCAGGCTCACCTCCATGTGCAGCTTGTTCCACGTTCCAAGCTTCTCCTTGCCCGTGAGCTTCGCCGACAGCGCTTTGCCGCCATCCATAAGGCGCGCGAGCACCTCGTTGCAGTCTGCTGGCACGAAGCCGATGCAGTCTTCTCCCGCGAACACTTTGATTGCCCAAGCGTCCGCCAGGTTGTCGGGCTCTCGCTCGAGCCGCAGATCAACATCAATCTCGAGCTTCTCGGTAATCTCGTCGATTCCGTGAACGTGCGTTGTACCTGCAACGCGTGTGTCTTCGATGAGCACGATCTTGTTCTGGAATGGCACCGGCACACCGAGCGAAGCACCAGCAGCGTCCGCAGCAGACATGATCCCGCCTGCGCCGATAGTCGCAAGTGCACCAAACGGGTTCTCGTATTTGATGCTAGCGTCCATCCTGATTTCCTCCAGCCAACTCCGCGAAACGCTCGTCGTATGCGTGGGCCGCAGCCTTCTGCGCTTCAATCTGCCCTTTGAGCTCGAACGTGCGGCGGATGACCCAATCGCCATCCTCGAGCTTTTCCTTCAATGCGTAGGGGTTCGCCTGCTTCAGCTCCTCGAGTTGTTGGGCAATCACACGCTCGTGAGCCAGCACGAGCTCGAGCTCAATCGACGCCTCGTCCTCAGTCAAGCTGGCGAACGTGTCTTCCTCCCCCATTCCCTCGGTGGCCACGGCCACAGAGCGGAGCACATCCAAGTCTCCTTTCTCGTACGCAGCCTGCGCCACCCTGAAGAAGCGCGTTGCTTCCCCAGGCTGGCCAGGATGCAGGTCGGGATGAAGCCGCTTGATGAGCTCGCGATGAAGGTGCTTCAGCTCATGCGATTCGGCAGGTGACATCGGACGCGACCCTGCATAGCGCTCTGCTGCTTCGAGGAAAGATTTGACGTTGCGTGCGAGCAGGTTCTCCCATTCCTCGAGCTCGTTATCGAGCTGGTCCTCGAACTCGTCCGCTTCGAACGTCATGCCAGAGTTCGCGCGTGCCTGGGCAAGCGTATAGCGCCGCCTTGCCCGACGAGCAGCGAGCTGCCACTTGAGCAGATCGTTTTCCAAATAGCCGATCTTGGTCGCGTATTCAGCCTCGATGCGCGGGTTCACCTGCAGGATGATGTCATCGATTTCCAGCAGCAGCCCCGCGATACGTGCCCGCACCTCAGAAATCTCTTGCTTGACAGTTGCTTTTACGTCTTCCATGATACCCGCCTTTCCCCCGACGATAGGACAATTGTCCTTCATGCGGGTTTTCTGCGAGTACCGTTTTTGGGACTATATAAGGCCTTTAAGTAATGGATGTACCAAAGGGACAGGCCAAATGTCTCGGGTGTTTTTGGTCGGCAATAAACGAATGGGTTATTGGGGCTGCCCCAATAACCCAAGCGCTGACTTACCTGTTTATGAGTCATTGGGACTGTCCCAATGACTCATCATGAACACTAAACCCGTCCCCTGTTCATCACACACTCACCAACCTGTTTTGATATCCAACCAGCGCCCGCGCAGGGTGATTGTACTGAGCAAGCGTTTCCTGGAACACGTCATGCGGTAGTCGGTAGGTGTTGTTGTTTTCGGAGACGTGCATACCAATGATGCATTCAACTTGGTTGTCGAGCAACTGCACCAGCAGCTCGGCGGACTGGTCGTTCGAAAGATGCCCACGTTCGGACGCGATTCGATCCTTCAGATAGCGCGGATAGGGGCCGTTCTCGAGCATGCGCAAGTCGTGGTTCGACTCGAGCGCGAGGACGCGGCAGCCGACAAGCGTCTCGTGCGCCTCACCCGTCACGATACCCGTGTCGGTCATGAAGCCAATCGAGTCGCCCGCGCAGTCGAACCGGAAACCAAACGACTCGGCGGCATCGTGCAACGTCGGGAACGCATGGACCGACATACCTGCAAGCGCCAGGTCATCCCCGCACGCGAAATGCCGCAAATCGACAGCATCTTCGATGGCGCGGATGTCACGACTCGCCTCATGAACAGCCGTGCTCGCATATAGCGCAGGGAAAACACCCGCCCGAGCCAGCCCACGCGTCATTACGCCGAGCCCTTTCGTGTGGTCGGAATGCTCGTGTGTGACGAGAATCGCCTCGATGCGCACGACATCCACACCGCATGCGGCACACCCATCCATGAACGCCCGCTTGCTGATGCCGCAGTCAACGACGACGCATGCGCCCGTCGCAACGTTCTCGACAACCGAGCAGTTTCCTTTGCTCCCACTCGCAAGCACGTGCAACCTGAGCTGTGGGTCAACACGAGCCGGCACTTTAGCATCAGCCACCTGCTGCGGTTGACGCCCTATCGCCAATGCATCTTTAGCTCGATCAAGCTCCACCACGTCCATCACCTAATCCGAAAATAGTCGAGCGCCGATTCGAAAGCATCCTGTGCAGCAAGGCACGTGTCGATGAGATAGCCTTTCTCGTTATCCCATTCAGTAAGACCGCGATAGTAAAACTCCTTCATGTCATCTGCGATGATGAACGGCACGACATTGCTGGCAAGGCACTCCTTGAACATGACGAGGCGGCCAACGCGACCGTTACCATCTTGGAAAGGATGGATGCGCTCGAAGCGCACATGGAAATCGACGATCTCCTCAAACGAGTGCGTTGCGCGCGGATTGTACGCGCTCAGAAGCGCCTTGACCTCTTCAGCCACGTCTTCGGGCGGTGTGGTTTTCCTTCCCGCGACCTCGTTCGGCAGGCGCTTGTAGTCCCCGATGGCAAACCAATCCCTCGTCGAATCAGTCGTAGCGGTCTTCAAGATCCGATGCAATTCTTTGATCATGCCTTCGGAAAGGGGCGCTTTCGCCTTGTCGATGATGTAATCAACGGCACGGAAATGGTTCTGCGCTTCAACGATGTCGTCAACTCGGACAACACCTTCCTGCACACCGACCGTTGCGGTTTCGAAGATGAGCCTCGTCTGGTCGAGTGAAAGCCTACTGCCCTCGATGTGATTCGAGTTGTACGTCAACTCGACTTGAACCTTGTGATAGATGCCACCTTTTGTTTTTGCCGCCTTTTCCTCACGCAGTCGTGCGAGAAGCGAGCTTTCCCCGGACATCCTCGCGTTAGAGCGTGCGGGCTTCGTCGCATCTGATGGGATGTTCCAGGTTTTCCCCGTGAGGAAGGCTCCAGGAACCCGCCCCTGGGCGCAGTAATTTCGGACGCTCCTCTCGGAGACGCCCCAAAGCTCAGCAATCTCGGCAGCGGAAAGAACTCCCATCGAGCTATGCCCCCTCATCGGCAAGAAACGTGGGATAAGTATACCAAAAGTGACTATTTATTGCCGTTATCGGCAATATTTACAACACAACTGAAGAAGCAGGGGCGCGCCTTATTCTCTCCAGCCGAACCTCTGCTGAACTAGCTGCGGTCAATCTCGGCCTTGTCGATGAGCTGGACCATAAGGTCGTGGTAGCGGTCCTTCTCCTCAAGCGGACACAAGAAGTTGATCCAGTAGCTGTTCTCGTCGTTTATCAGCACGGTCCATACGTTATACGACTTGTCACCGTTGACGTAGCTCTGGTACCCCTGTGTCACCCGTCCCCCTGTTCATCTCACAATAATGCTATACTCCTTTGGGAGTACTACTTTATGAAAGGACAGCCATGAAGCTTTACCACGGGTCTGACCATATCGTGGAAGCTCCAACTTTCGGTTTGGGAAAGCCGTACAACGACTACGGCCTGGGCTTCTACTGCACGCAGCATCCTGACATGGCGGGCGAATGGGCAGTGGGCTTCGACCATGACGGGTTCGTCAACGAATACGACTTCGATACCAACGGCTTGAAAATCGTCGACCTCGACGCACCGGAATTCACGACGCTGCACTGGCTGGCCGTCCTTTTGGCGAACCGTTGGTTCGATGTGCGCGCGCCCATCGCGAACGAGGCGCGCGAGTATTTGCTTGCCAACTTTTCAGTCGATCTTTCGAAAGCCGACGTTGTCGAAGGCTACCGTGCTGATGACAGCTATTTCACATTCGCCC
>CACZIP010000162.1 GCA_902781245.1 uncultured Coriobacteriaceae bacterium
TGGAGAAGGTGCTGTATTTCGCGAGCTCCATCATCACGTCGGTTGATACCGAAGCACGTGCCGAGGACCTCGACGAGCTCCGCGACGAGCTGGCTGCAGACCTCGAAGAGCTCGATGCCGAGCGCGATCGCATCATCGAGTCTGTTCGCCGTCTCTCGACCGCTTACGTTCCCGAAGAGGACGAGTTCGTCGACGATATCGATGACGAAGAGCGCATGACGCCCGAAGAGGTCGAAGACGAGATTGCAGAGATTTACGAAGAGTTCAACGAGCGCAAGGCATTGCGCCAGGATGCGTTCGAAGCATTCCAGAAGATCGAGGCCAAGCAACTCGTTCCCGACGAGGCGCTGTACCGCGAGATGCGCATGAACTACCGCGACTACTTCACCGGTGGCATGGGCGCTGAAGCCGTGCGCGATCTTCTCGAGGCAATCGATCTCGAAGCCACTGCAGAAGAACTCGCCGAGGTTATCGAAACCGGCAAGGGCCAGAAGCGTGCCAAGGCCATCAAGCGCCTCAAGGTAGTCGACGCATTCCTGAAGTCCGAGAACAAGCCTTCCGACATGATCCTCGACGTCATTCCGGTCATTCCGCCGGATCTGCGCCCGATGGTCCAACTCGACGGCGGCCGTTTCGCAACTTCCGACCTGAACGATCTGTATCGTCGCGTCATCAACCGCAACAACCGCCTCAAGAGGCTTCTTGATCTCGGTGCTCCTGAGATCATCGTCAACAACGAGAAGCGCATGCTGCAGGAAGCTGTCGACAGCCTCTTCGACAATGGTCGCCGCGGCCGTCCCGTCACGGGCCCGGGCAACCGCTCGCTGAAGTCTCTGTCCGACATGCTCAAGGGCAAGCAAGGCCGCTTCCGTCAGAACCTGCTCGGCAAGCGCGTCGACTACTCTGGCCGTTCTGTTATCGTTGTCGGCCCCGAGCTGAAGATGCATCAGTGCGGCCTGCCGAACAACATGGCACTCGAGCTGTTCAAGCCCTTCGTCATGAAGCGCCTTGTCGAACTCGAGTACTGCGCAAACATCAAGGCTGCGAAGCGTGCGGTCGACCGTGGCGCAAGCTATGTTTGGGACGTCCTCGAAGAGGTCATCACCGAGCATCCGGTCCTTTTGAACCGCGCACCTACACTGCATCGACTTGGCATCCAGGCTTTCGAGCCCGTCTTGGTCGAGGGCAAGGCCATCCAGCTGCATCCGCTTGTATGCACCGCATTCAACGCTGACTTTGACGGTGACCAGATGGCCGTTCACGTACCGCTGTCCGGCGCTGCCCAGGCAGAGGCTCGCGTGCTCATGCTTTCCACCAACAACATCAAATCACCTGCACACGGACGTCCGCTCACGGTTCCGACGCAGGACATGATCATCGGTTTGTACTACCTCACGGCTGCTCGTGATGGGTTCCCGGGTGAGGGCCGTGCATTCATGGACTTCGCAGATGCCCGCAATGCCTACGACGCTCGAATCGGTGTCGACCTGCAGGCCAAGATTGAAGTACGTCTTACCAAGGACACCATGGTTGCATCGTCGTTCAACGAGATGACAGAGATGAAGGCAGGCACGCGTCTTGCCACGACCATCGGCCGTATCACGTTCAACGATGTGCTGCCCGATGATTACCCGTTCCTGAACTACGGCATGGACAAGAAGCAGATCGGCCTTCTCGTCGAAGACGTCTGCAACCGCTATCCGACCTCTGAGGTTCCGCCGATCCTTGACGGTTTGAAGGCTGCTGGCTTCCACTATGCAACCCGCGCTGGCGTCACCGTATCGGTTTACGATGCGACGATTCCTCCGAACAAGGAAGAAATTCTCGCTGTTGCAGATGAGAAGGTTGCTGCAATCGACGAGGACTACGAGATGGGTCTCATGAGCCCCGAAGAGCGTCACCGCCAGGTTGTTGATATCTGGAACGAAGCGAACGAGGAAGTCGGCGATGCGATGGCCGAGAACTTCGACCATTTCAATCCGATTTACATGATGGCTTTCTCGGGCGCCCGCGGTAACATCAAGCAGATTCGTCAGCTCGCCGGTATGCGCGGCCTTATGTCCGACCCGAAGGGCGAGATTATCGACCGTCCGATTAAGGCGAACTTCCGCGAGGGTTTGTCGGTACTCGAATACTTCATCTCGACGCACGGCGCTCGTAAGGGCCTTGCTGATACGGCGCTGCGTACTGCAGACTCCGGTTATCTTACGCGTCGTCTCGTTGACGTTGCTCAAGATGTCATCATTCGCGAGCTCGACTGCGAGACCACTGACGGCGTACCGTATGCGCTGCACAACGATAAGGGCGAAATCGACGAGAACCTGATCGGCCGTTGCCTGCTCGAGCCCGTCGTCGACGCAAACGGCGAGATTCTGCTCGACGAAGGCGAGTACGTCACTTCGATGGCTAAGCTTCGTGAACTCGAAGCCGCCGGCATCGAAGAAGTCGTCATCCGCACCGTCATGACCTGCCATGCCCACGAAGGCGTATGCCAGAAATGCTACGGTTGGGACCTCGCAACCTCTCGTCCGGTCAACATCGGCACGGCAGTCGGCATCATCGCTGCACAGTCGATTGGCGAGCCGGGCACGCAGCTCACGATGCGCACCTTCCATACCGGCGGCGTTGCCGGCGACGACATCACGCATGGTCTGCCGCGTGTTCAGGAGCTTTTCGAAGCTCGTAAGCCCAAGGGTCTTGCTGTTCTGTCCGAAATCTCCGGTACGCTCCAGATTTCGGGCGACAAGCAGCAGAAGATTCTCACGGTCCACGACCAAGAGGGTAACTTCAGGGAATATGCAGTTTCCGCGCGTGCCCAGATGCAGCCTGGTGTTGTCGATGGATGCGAAGTTAAGGTTGGCCAGCAGCTCACCAAGGGTTCCATCAACCCGCACGACCTGCTTCGCCTCACCGACCCGAACACGACTCTGCGCTACATCGTCTCGCAGGTTCAGGGCGTTTACGTTTCCCAGGGCGTTGACATCAACGACAAGCACATCGAGGTCATTGCCCGCCAGATGCTCCGCAAGATGACCGTCCTTGATTCCGGCGATTCCGATTATCTGCCCGGACGTCAGGTCAATCGCTACGAGTTCCAGGACACGGCAAACGCTCTTATTGCAGAAGGGAAGAACCCGCCTGTTGGTCAACCGTTGCTGCTCGGCATCACGAAGGCATCCCTTGCCACCGACTCGTGGCTGTCTGCGGCTTCGTTCCAGGAAACCACAAAGGTTCTCACCGACGCTGCCATCGAAGGAAAGACCGACGTGCTCAATGGTCTGAAGGAAAACGTCATCATCGGCAAGTCGATTCCTGCCGGCACCGGCCTCAAGCGCTACCGCAACGTGCGCCTCACCTACAAGGGTCAGCCGATCGAGGCTGTCGAGGGCGATGCGCTTCCCGATTACGCGCCTGAAGCATTGCGCGATATCGAGGACCTGCTGCCGCAGCCGCAGGATTGGTCGCTCGATGGTGATGGCTACCTCAACATGGGCGGTTCGTTCGGAAGCTATTACAACAGCCTCGGTTATGGTCGCCATGGTTCGCTTTCCGACGAAGATGCACGCCTGTACATCTACGACGACCTCGGTGTTTCCCAGCGTTGGGCCAACAAGTTCTCTGAAGCCGGCATCGAAACCGTGGCAGATCTGCTCGGCCATACCGAAGACGATCTGCTGCGCATCGAGGGCATTGGCTCCAAGGCGATTCAAGAGCTCAAGAACGGCCTCGAGGAGCGCGACTTGCTCTCTGTCATCGAGGACGACCTGACTGCTTCAAGCGACGATATGTCCCAGCTGCTCGACATGGTGTTCTCGCCCGATGACAACATTCTCATCGGCGGTGACGAGCCTCCGACATTCAATACGGATGGCGAGGACATGCTCGGCGAGGCACTGCCTCCGCGTTCGTATCAGAGGAATCTCGAAGAGCTTGATGCTTTGCTCGGCTCGATGGATTCCTTCGGATTCGGGCTCACGAGCCGCGAGGAGGAAGCAGCCTCTAACGAAGAGCTCTCGCTCGGCGGTGACGACGAATAGAATCGCATTTTAATCACGCGACAAAGGAAGGGGCCAAATGGCCCCTTCCTTTTATCACTATCTGTTCGCTAATCAGCTATTTTTAAACAAACGGGCAAAGAACCCCTGCTTCTCTTTCGGAATCTCTACTTCGCGTGTTGGTTCCTCGAAGAAGCTTGTCTCGGTGTCGCTCCCAGGTTGCGTATTCGATTCAGGTTCTGCAACAAGTTCTTGAGGTTCTTCTTGGACACTCTCGGCTGAATCTTCAATATCAGATTCGACTGCGTCCTCGGGAGTTGAAAGAATCTCCTCAACGGTCATATCCGTCATGCTTGCAACGTCTTCGGTTTCGTTTTGCGCCTCGTTCTCCGTTTCTAAACCGCGTTCATTGGAAACCGGGTCATCAAATGCGAGCAGCTCATCGACGGTGTAATCCGTCAGGGGTCTTTCGTCTGGAGTTTCATCAGCGTACTCATCGAACTCGACGTCTTCGAAGAATTGTTCAATCTCGAGTTCATCGACTTCAACAGGTTCGTCTTCCGATGTGGGATTGTCGCTCTCTAGCTCAACTTCCTCTTCGATAACCTCTTCGATTGCCGGTTCGCTTACTTCTTGTGCAAGAGCTTCGACTTCGACTGGCTCACTTTCATTTTCAGATTCCAACTCTATGGAGTCGTCAGTTTCAGCATCAGCCTCGGTATCTTCCTCGATTTCGGGCTCAGCATCTTCTAGGTTCTCGGTTTCAAGAGCATTTTCAGGTGCAGCATCTTCCTCTGGCTCTGAATAGACTTCGTCTTCTGTTTGCTCGGCTTCAGGCTCCATGTCAGAAGAATCATCTGGTGCAGTCTCTTCATAAGAGACAGTCGCTTCCGCTATCGTCGCCTCGTGTGCGGCAAGAGCTTTCATCTCAATGAGTGCGTTTTGCGCATCAAAGGCAGGCAAGGAATTGCCATCTTCGTCGACTTCGCAGAACGAGCCAAGCGGCGTGTACGTAAGGTTTGGCCTAAGCTCCCTGAGCTTGGCTGTATCCGACATGCAGACGTCGAGGTATTCGAGGATTCGTTGCCTGATCTCTGCATTGAGAACCGGCCAAGCAATCTCTACGCGCTTGTCGAGATTGCGGGTCATCAAATCGGCGCTTGACAGGTATATACGGCAATCATCGCCAGTGCCGAAGCAGTAGATACGGCTAT
>CACZIP010000163.1 GCA_902781245.1 uncultured Coriobacteriaceae bacterium
TGACGAAGAACCCTCACATTGGGCAATCCCTCGAATCCGTCGGAAGTCGAATCGCCGTGTCTTGTTCGTGAGGCCAAAAGGAGCAAACGATGACATGGAAAGACGCGACGCAATCCTCCATTGATGATTCCGTTAACGCGACGACTTTAGATGATGCCACCGCTTTGCCAACTTCTGGCGAAACCGAAACGAGCCAAATCCAGGAAAGAGTAACTCGCAAGAGGATATGAACACCTGTTCTCGCATCGCGTCTCGATAGGCTGCATCGGCATCGTTGATGTTAAGATGAGTGCGAAATTGACAAGGGGCTTGCACTGGTATTTACAAGTCGTCCCTTGCACAGCACTCATCAGACGATCGGATGGACCCGATGGACCCGATACAGACAGCAGCCCATAACGGTTTCGAAGCTTATCAGAAGGGCGATTACGACACTGCGGTGAAGTGGCTCCGCATGGCCGCCGATCAAGGGCATTTGGAAGCACAAACCAATCTGGGAGTTTGCTACAAAAATGGACACGGCGTCGAGAAAGACGAAGCCAAGGGGGTCGAGTGGTACCGCAAGGCTGCCGATCAAGGATACGCAGCTGCGCAAAGGAACATAGGGAATTCGTATTACTACGGAACGGGCGTTGTTCAAGACTACGCTGAAGCCTTGAAATGGTATCGCCTCGCAGCAGAGCAGGGTCATGCGGGAGCTCAAAACGATTTAGGATACCAATACTACAACGGGGAAGGCGTGGAAAGGGATTACGCCGAGGGTGTCAAGTGGTTTCGCCTGGCAGCGGCTCAAGGCAACATGTTCGCTCCGTACAATTTGGGAATGGCCTATGAATTCGGGCGCAGCGTCGACCAAGACCTTGCCGAGGCGCTCACGTGGTACCGCAAAGCTGCTGACAGGGGATTTGACAAGGCTCACAAGAAGCTGCAGGAAGTCGAAGCGAAGATTGCGGCGGGCGCGGATGCTGTGGCAAGCAAGCCCGAAGGCAATGGCGGCGCCGGCCTCACTACCGATGTCGACAACGAGGCCGGCGACGGTTCTCTCGAGGCCGCACTTGCCGAGCTCGATAACCTCATCGGCCTAGATGCGGTCAAGGAACAGGTGCAGCGCTTGGTCAACCGCGCGAAGGTGAACCAGGCACGTGCCGCACAAGGCCTGAAGGTTGCCTCGACCACCAACCATTGTGTATTCACGGGCAATCCTGGCACTGGCAAAACCACCGTCGCCCGCATATTGGCTGACATCTACAAAGGCTTGGGCGTCGTCTCGAAGGGCCAGCTCATCGAAACCGATCGCAGCGGACTCGTGGGACAGTACATCGGCCATACGGCGATCAAGACCCGCGAGGTCATCGAGCAAGCTCTGGGTGGTGTGCTTTTCATTGACGAGGCGTATTCGCTCGTGGGAAAAGGCGAGAAGGATTTCGGCAACGAGGCCATTGAGACGCTGCTCAAGATGATGGAGGACAACCGCAACGACCTTGTCGTCATCGCAGCAGGGTACAAAGACGAGATGCGGGAGTTCATTCAGTCGAATCCCGGATTGGAGTCACGTTTTCAGAACTTTATCGAGTTCGAGGATTACCGACCCGACGAGCTGCTGGCGATATACGAGCTTTTATGCAAGAAGGGCGGCTACGTGCTCGATCATGATGCGCGCATCTCACTGGCGAGCATTTTCGGTGCAATGGTACTTGCCAAAGGCGAGACGTTCGCCAACGGCCGCGAGGCCCGCAAGCTTTTCGATTGGACTGTCGAGATTCAGGCCGACCGCCTCTGCGATCAGCTTGGCTCTCTCGAAAGTGCCAACAAAGAAGCGCTCATGCACATTACCACTGAAGACATCGCCGTTCTCAAGGAGCGCTGGGCGAGTTCGTAGAGCCATACATCCGAGCCCTTTACGCAACCACCCGACGACTGGAATGAGTCGGGGGTCATGGCCCTGACTCATTCGGACAATGCAGCCAGCGGTCAAGCCCAGGCGAATGCGAGCCAGGTTGGTTGCGGGTTGCTATAATCCTGCCCATGCAGAGAGCGGGAGGTTTTGAATGAACCAACAGGAAATCGAAAGGCGCGTCGCCCGGGCGCATGAATTGCACGAATCGGGCTTCAATTGCGCGCAAGCGGTTGCATGCGCATGCGCCGATCTGCTCGGTATCGAAGATGAAATCGCCTTCAAGATGACCGAAGGGCTCGGCGGGGGCATGGGCGGGTTCACCGAAACCTGCGGCGCGATTTCGGGCGGCTGCGCCATCATCGGCTATGCGACGAGCGACGGCCCGCACAACCCGACGACGAAGGGCGCGACCTACAAGAAGACGCGCCAGCTGGTGGAACGGTTTGGCACCCAGAATGGATCGACCCTCTGCAAGGAACTGAAAGGCCTGACCGGCGGCCCCGTCCTGCGCTCGTGCTCCGATTGCGTCGACGATGGCATCCGCATGACCCTCGACATCCTAAACGCGTCGTGACGTTGGAAACGGGGTTTAGTCCCTAGGAAACCCCAACTCCCTGAGCACGTCGTAAGCGAGCTCGCGCGAGTCTTTCGACAGCACGCAGAACGAGACGTCCACGTCTTGCGCCTTGTGCTCGTGCAGCCAGCCGGCGCACGCCATGAGCGCGACGCGCCAAGCATCCCGTTTCGGATAGCCGAAGATGCCCGAGGATATCAGTGGGAAGGCGACACTCGTGCACCCGTTTGCAGCAGCGAGGTCGAGCGATTTGGTGTAGCAGCTCGCCAGGAGCTCCGGCTCCCCATGCATCCCGCCGCTCCACCTGGGACCGACCGCATGAATCACATAGCGCGCCTTCAGCGCGAAACCTGGCGTTATGACCGCGCTACCTGTGTCGCAATGGCCGATCTCGTCGCACGCTGCTTGTAAGTCGCGCTTCCCTGCTGCAGCGAAGATGGCTCCGCATACTCCCCCGCCGGCACGCAAACCACTGTTTGCAGCGTTTACGATAGCGTCGACCTCTAGGCTGGTGATGTCCGCAACAACGACGCTGATGTCGTCAAGACAAGCCCTGCTCCCCACGTAACCAAGCTCGTCATTTCGATGTCCACGATCGTCGTATGCAATCACGCCGAACTCATCCATGGCAGTCCCTTTCCGAAGATCGAATCATTAACCATTACGGCGTGGAAGGCGCCGGCTCAGGCGCACTCACCAGATCCAGCATGTCCTGCCGGCACTCTTCGAGCGCGCTCACAATTTCTTCCTTGTAGCTCTCGCGGTTTTGAGCCTCATCGACTTTGAGGAACAAGTAGTCTGTCGCAACACCAACGCCGATGCCTAGAGCTGTTCCAAGGCCTGGCGCAATGACGGTTCCGCCTTCTGCCAAAAGCCCCCGAATCGCCAGCTTCTCGGTCACTTCCGCGACGATCTTCTTGAAGAACGCCTTCTCGGCAATTCTTCCAGCCACTTTTGCTGCAATGATGCTGGAAATCACTCCGATTCCGGCACTAAGCCCCATGCGTTCGCTTGCATCGAGGAAGTGCTGAGTCGGGGCGAGCGGCTCGTATACGTCATCGGAGCTGAGCGTGACAACTGGCTTGATGAGCCATTCAGGCATGCTGTCAAGGCCGTAGTTCTCACTCAGCTCGTATTGCCCGAGCTCCTGCTCGGTCAGCGAGACGAGCTCTTCCGACTTCTGCAAGTAGTACTCGAGCTGCTCGTCGAGCTCCGTTTCGTCAATTCCCTCGTTGATCTTCGCCTCAAGCTGCTCACGCATGCTGTCTTCAATGGTCCCAGTGAAAAATTGCACCAGGCGTTCGTAATCCGCGGGCAGGCTGTAATACCAATCAAGATAGGCATCGACGTTCTCGATGCGCTTGTCAAATTGCTCGTTGATGATGGGAATCAGCACTCGCTCGCGCTCGGCAGCAAGGTTGTCCGACGCCTCCCTTGCTTTATCGAAAAGCTCTTTGACCCGCTCGTAGTCATATCGCTTGCCGTCGATAACGCAGGCAGCCATGCCAACTTGCTCGCGCACGGCATGCTTGATCATCGTGTATCCGTCGGTCTCGGCCATTTCAGACACCTTCATATCCGCGGCGGCCGAACAAGCGACCAGGAGGATTGGAAGAACGCACGCCATAACGACGTACCTCTTCATGAGCGGCGGATCGTTTTCTGGATCATCGACAGCATGCAACGGCTGGAATACAAGCTTGAGCTCGCTGAGTTTCAGCGAACATGCTCCAATCAAACTTGAAATGCCGGCGGCCGTGGAAAAGAACAGAACAACTCGCCAAACCACGTAGCCCGCAAGAGATTCTTCGGAAACCCTCGCCATGGCAAATGCTGTCAACCCGTCAATGAGGGCGGTGGCATAGCCGAAGTCTTCCAGAAGAACTGAAGACGAGCCCTCGAAAGGCTGCTTTGCTCCCAGAAAAGCTTCGGTCATGGTTTCATAATGAGCAACTGGACCGAGGAAGCAGATAAGAAGATATGCAAGCAACAGCAAAGCGCAGAGAATTGCGCTACTCACGATGACCGTCCTTGACGTCCAAAGGCAATCAAGGGTGTATTGCTTGGCCAACGCCTTGCGCGTCGCCAGATAGATGGCAATATAAAGAGGGATGGCTAGAGCAAGAACGATCCAATCGGCAAAGTCCCACTTGGGCAGCTCGAGAATCAACCCTCCCACGCAAATTGCCGAGACGATAAAGGCAAGCGTAAGGGTAAAGACACGGCCGCTGTTCAACCTCGCGGACGCTCCACCATCCCTCAAACCATATCGCTTACGAACTTTGCCGATAACGTAGTGATACGCCACTCCGATTGCTGATAAAGCACTTACAACGGCCCAGATGATTGCCAAGCTAATCGGAGGCATCATCGGAGCAAACCAGGCAATCAGGCCAAACAACGCGAAGAGAACGATGGCTTTGACAAGGTATTCCACCCAGCGAACCGCTGTTTCTCGATGAAGCAACTCTTTTAACGTTGGGGTCATATGGTCAACTCCAAGTTTTACGGCTTACATACATCATAAGGCTTGAGCTTTGCCCTACCATCTCTTCCCGCGTACCCGCGCGCCCTCAAGCAAACGCTCTGCCCCAACTTACAGCCTTTTGCCTCGGCCAGAACAGGAGTCTTGCCAGTGTGCGAGTTAAGTTTATCGGGATTGGAGGCCTTCACGCCCCTCCGGAGATCAGCGCCAGGCAAAGAAGAGAGCCGGCTTTCACTGACGCGACGATGAT
>CACZIP010000164.1 GCA_902781245.1 uncultured Coriobacteriaceae bacterium
CCAGACAACCGCGCCATCGGCGCTATATCTATATACGACAAATTATCGCAGATAATTCAAGGGAAATCGCCCTCCTTACAACAGCTTCTGCCTGAACACTGAACCCGTCCCCTGTTCATCGAGCCTGCAGCTTGCGCGCCAGCACAAGCAGCAGGCACGCCACAACCAAAGCGGCGCCGATGAAAGCGAACATGGCCAAATAGCTTCCTGCAACGTTGACGATCGTGCCGCCGATGAACGAACTGGCGATGACGCCAATGCAGATGACGGTGGACACCGTCGAATACAGCTCGCCGTAGGAGCGCATGCCGTAGAACTGGCGCGTCACGATTGGGCAGAACACGGTCTGCTCTCCGTAAATCATCCCATAGGCAATGGCTGCCACGCATATGAGCGGCCATTGCGCGGGCGCAATCGCGAACAGCACCAGGCCGCCGATGGCGCAGGCGCAGGCGGCAACGACGGTTGCCAGGATGTTCTTCTCGCCCAAACCGCCCCAGAGGATTTTCGCCACCACGCTCGCAGCCATGGCGCACGAGCTGGCGATGGCGCCGAGAAGGGGGAAATCGCCCGACGCCGGCAACGTGGCCACGAACGAGGGAATCATGCCGTACACGTACACGTTCAACGAGATGACCAGAGAGAACGCAAGCAGCGCAATGAAGCTGGCGCTTTTGCGAGCCGTGGAGGCATCGATGCCTTCAAGCTCGTACGAGGCGCTGTCCTCGGCGTCGGGGTCGTAGCCGTAGGGCACGCGCCCCACCACGGCGGGACGGTCTTTCAACACGAAGAGCGTGCAGGGCAAACCGAACAGGCAGGTGAGCAGTGCGAAAACCAGATAGGTAGCCCGCCATCCGATGTTCGCGATGAGCGCGCCGCCAACCGTGGCCCACAGCATCCCGCCCACACCCGTGAACGCCATGATGATGCCGATGAAGAAGCCCGACCGTTTCGAGAACCAGCGGTTGACCAGAATGGGCGGCGCAAGGTACACGCACGACGTCAGACCGAAGCCCATGACGAACGCCAACGTCAGGAACTGCCAATCGGCCTGCACGAACGACAACCCGACGAAGCAGGCGGCCAAAATCGCAATGCTCGCCGTCATGATGATCCGGCAATCTAAGCGGTTGAACAGCTTTCCAAACGGCGTGAGAACCAAAATCATGCTGATGGAAAAGGCCGCCAGGAAATAGCTGAGCGTTGCCGGGCTCGTACCGATGTCCGCCGCCACCGGAGTATAGAAAATGCCCGCACAACTCAGGCAAAACGACACGGGCCCGAAATTGATCAGGCAAAGAGCCATCACAATCAAGTATTCGTACGGAAACCCCGCTTGCCTCGAAATGCCCATTGTCTACACACGCCTTCTTTCGAATCGACACTTGCCAATTGTATCCAATGGGAAGGCGCCAAGCTGTTGAAGTTCCCGATGAACAGGGGATGGAGAATTGTGCGCCCCCGTCGCAACTTACGCTGCGCAGGACACCACCCGATTCCTTATATCAGCACGCCCTCACTGTGCTCGATCTCGTGCCAGATGGCCTGCACTACACGTTTTATCGCACCTTGCTCGGCACCATAAAAGACAAGACCAGATGTTCCCATGTATCGCGGTCGTTGAAATCGATGCTAGTCAGTTCCATGATACGCCCGAGCCTATAGAGCAACGTGCTTCGATGTATGACGAGCTCTTCGCATGTGGCAGCGTACCTACCGCGGTTTTTCACGAAACACTCGAGCGTCTCCAGCAACGGTGCATTATGCTCGGCATCATATTCAGCGAGCTGATCGAGCGCCCGATGCCTTATATCGGTGACCGCATGCTCTCGGATAACCGATAGAGCATATGCCACCTTCACGCTTTCGAAGTCGACGACCTCGCCCGCCACTGCCGACGCTGAAGCGATTGCCGCAGCGTCGTGATGCTGCTTCAGTTGCATGACGTCTTGGAACGCCACACTCGAGCCTGCCGCATAACCGCATATCTTCAAAACCCTCTTGAATTCATCGGATTCACTCGGAGTTTCAAGCGATTCATTCGAGATGACGACGAGCCCGTCTCCATGCGCAACAACAAAGGAGTTCGGTTTCGCCTGGCGCATGAAGCGAGCCGCCACAACGCTCGGCTTGCCCTGCCGGTCGATGCGATGTGCCACATAGACCCTCAAACTATCCCCATCTCGCCAAGCGAAAGTTGCAAGGGTTCGCTCCGCCTCCAACGGCGCCACATCTTCCCCTTCGAGCAAACGCGTGAACACCCCCGTTTGTTCGAGATAGGCTTCGTTCGATGCGTTTTCGCGCAACCAGTCCTCAACCTTGTGCACTACGAATTGCAACAGGTCCAAATCACCCTGCGAGTAGCAACCGCCGTAACGCATGCCGATAACCCAGCCTTTGTGGGACCCACCTGTGAACAAATTGCCGACGAGGCAATCAAGTTTATACTCGGGCACTTGGACGTAATAAATCCCTGCGTCAGCGCGACGCACTGCGGGGTTCGCATCGATCAGCATGATGGATTCAAGGTCCATCGACCGCTGGGATACCAAACCCTCCCACGCGGTCGGCAAAGGTTCGCCAGGGTAGGATGCGAACTCGTGAATGTAGTACGTGGCATCGGCCATGATCAGATGCATTTTCAGTTGCTGCGCGGCTAAACACAGCACATCTTCGAGGGTGCCTCCGCTCGCTATGAGCGAATCGATCTCGGCTTCCCATTCGTTGAAGTGGTCGAACACGTCCAGAATCTCGTTGAGCACCCGATCGACATCGTCGGAGCGGACAATCATGACATCGTTGCCGTTCATGCAAAGCACGGTTGTACGCTCGTTTTGCTGCAGGTAGAGCGTAAAGTGCTTGATCTCGCTCACATCGGTGAGAAGGCGGGCGTTGCGCAGTTGGCAAAGGCCTCTTTGGACTTGCAGCTGAGTTTCCATGGTTGTCATGTAGTCCGCAATCGTCCACAAACTCAGCTGCATAGGCAAACCTTTCCTTTAGTTTAGTACATTATGTAGGAATATGATTGAAGAATCCATCTCTAAATTGATTGCTATTGATGCTAGGAAATAGCCTGTATGCTTGCCATTATGGGTTCATCAGCTGATTTGTTTCATTTTTTCTACAAGGCGAATTGAAAGGCGCAACGATGAATTCCTTCGAAAAGTATGGAAAAATGCTCAGCCTGGCCCCCTACAACGACCGTAGCGAGATTCCCGTGTTCCCGCACATGATTACCCCGCTCGCACCGCTCGCCGGCTACACGCAAGCAGAGGTGTACGACGATGTCGACAAATGGCTGGACGCGCTGGACAAGACCATCGAGCTGGTTGGAACGTTCGACGTCTCCTGCGTCGTCAACCCCGCAGACACAGTTTTCATCGAGGGACTGAGGTCTCGCCGCCCCGGTTACGAGCTTGACGATGACGCCTGCTTCCAGTTCGTCGAGGCGCCCTGTTTCGACGACCCAGAAACTGAATATCCGCGCATTATGGAAATGGGCTGGGATGCCTGGTATGCCCAACATCTCATGTCTGTCCAGAACCCGCCGCTCGAAACCCCCGAGCAACTGCAGGCCCGATTCGGGCAGTTCGCGGCGAACTCGCAGAAGGGCGCAATGCACGTGGTCGGCAAAGGAATGGTCCCCTGGTTCGAATACGCCTACCTCCCAATCTTCGACATGCTTTGGCTCATTCGCTCGATGGAGGAGTTCGTTATGGACCTGTACGACGATCCAGGCCCCATCATGGACATCATCCGCAAGTACCAGCCACAGCAGGATGAGGCGACCATTAAGGTCATGAAGCAGGCAGGCATGACGCGCGTGGCATCGTTCCCGATGCGCAGCTCGGCAACCTTCATGTCGACCGACATGTTCGAAGAGTATTCCTGGCCTTTCATACGCGACAGCATCAAGCGCTATGCGGATGCAGGCATAACCACCATCGTTCATGCGGACGGCAACTGGCTTCCCATGCTCCCCTACTTCAACGAATTGCCGCGAGGCTGCTGTCACCTCGAGCTGGACGGCGCCACCGACATATTCGAGGCGTATGAGATCACCCGTGGGAACCATTCCATCCGCGGAGACGTCCCTGCGACCATGCTGGCATTTGGCACCGTCGACGAGGTGAATGACTACTGCGAGAAGCTTGTGAACATGGGTATGCAGGGAGGTTTCATGCTGAGCTCGGGATGCGAGGTCCCCGTCAACGCCAAACTCGATAACCTCCGCGCGTTCGTGAACTTCCTCAAGTAAAACAGAGCGGAAGCAAACCGACCGGACTGACTACCGCGCAATTGAATCCCATTGATCAAGCTGGGCTTTCGCTGTCGACAAGATGGTGAAAGCCCAGCTGTATTTTGCCTGATCATGTCCGCCGCAACCGGAGTGTAGAAAATGCCCGCGCAACTCAGGCAGAACGACACGGGCCCGAAATTGATCAGGCAAAGCGCCGCCACGATCAAGTATTCGTACGGAAACCCCGCTTGCCTCGAAATGCCCATTGCCTACACGCGCTTTCCTTCCAACGGCGAAGATGACGCGCGGGAAGCCCTGATGCCCTCGGCGGCCGCCTCGCGCACTCCGGCCTCGCCCACGTGCTTGTGGAACCAACAGGCACTTTGGTCGGGCACGAGGAAGTCGCCTTCTTCCATTATGCTCTCTAGCATGCAGCCCCCACCGCAAGCAGCCAAGTGTTCGCAAGCCTTGCATTCCGGATTCTTGGCTATCAAATCCATGATCGTAGTCTTGACCACATCGTGATAGTACCCGCGAAGGGTAATGTCACCGAGATGTTCCTCCAGCACGTTGGGAAATCTGTCGCCGAGCACCGTATCCGAGAAGCCCATGCATGGCGCCACCCGACCATCGGGGCGAATGTACATGTTGTACCACATGCTCTCGCAGTAGGGTATTTCGGACCAGTTGGCGTCGTCGGCAGCGTGATGAACGTAGGGAATCCTGTATTCCGTTTCGCCTTTTGCACAAGTAAAGAAGCCGCCTAGATCCAGGCCTATGGGCGCGCCGTCTTTGAGATACTGGGGGATATAGGTGCGGTATACATCCCACACCTCCTCCTCTGAAAGCGCGTAGCGTGCGGAGTAATCCTTCCATTCGCCAAGCTCCTGCGGGGCATTCACCCGGAGCGTTTTCACACCGAGCGCTGCAAGGTAG
>CACZIP010000165.1 GCA_902781245.1 uncultured Coriobacteriaceae bacterium
TGATGACAGCTATTTCACATTCGCCCAGGATTTCATAAACGGGACCATCTCGTACCGCCAACTTGGAAACGCTATGCGCCTCGGCGAGCTGGGAAGGCAAGTCGTCGTGAAAAGCAAGCGCGCGTTTTCACGCCTGCAATTCCTGGTCGCCCATGAGGCGCCACGCCCGGTTTGGCTACCGCGACGGGAGCGCCGCGACCGCGAAGCGAGAGAACAATACTTCGACCATGAGCGCAACGCCCGGAAGAAGGGCGACTTGTTCATCACTCATATCATCGACGAGGAAATGGGGCCGCACGATGATCGCCTACGATGAGACGTATCTTTCAGGCGCGCAGAAACGGCTTGGAGCCTTTCTCGACTTCGCGACATCGGGGCTCGGGCTCAATCTGACAGATGCGCATGCAGCTTTTCTCGCCAGTCCCCTCTCCCGCCGCTTTGCCGCCGGCGATCCAGCGGTAGTTGCAGGTCGTTCGGGCGAGGAGCTTGCCCTCGACATTCTGGGATCGGGCGAAGCAGACGGTGTTCTCACGCGGATACCACGTAAAGCCCTCTCAGCAACCACCTGGGTCCCCCGCGAAAGCGCTTCACCCGAATACTGGACAGGCTGGGCACTCGCTTTCTACCAATGGGCAAGCGGATATGCTTTCGAAGCAATTGACGAGCGTGTCTGCATCGACGACATCAGATCTCTCTACACGCCTTATCACGAAATGGACGTGCGCCAGTTCTGCGACCGTCTCGACGAGTTGTGCTCCCAAGCGCATCCGCAAACGAACTTGCAGGCCAGGCGTCTTGTCGCTGGCCTCAGCCAACGCCAGCTGTCCCGTGCATCGGGCGTACCTGTACGCACCTTGCAGCAATACGAGCAACGTCAGAAGAACATCAACCACGCACGCGCCGATTACGTCGACGCACTTGCGCGAGCACTTGGCTGCAGCACAACCGACCTGTTCGAGCACTCCGCCCAATCGAATTGCGAGTATGCATTCATATCGCTGCGATGAGCGCAACAGATGGTTAAATGAGTCGGTGCCCTGGCCCCTGACTCACCCAACCTGCTATTCCACCAGCAGCCCCTCAAGGGTTTCGAACAGCAGCTCGGGTTCGACTGGCTTTGACAAATGGGCGTTCAGCCCAGCTTGCATGCTGCGCTGCACGTCCTCGTCGAAGGCGTTGGCCGTCAAAGCGATGATCGGGATGGTCGTGGCATCCGCCTTGTCTGAGGCCCTTATGGCCTGCGTCGCCTCCAGGCCGTCCATCTCCGGCATGCGCATATCCATCAGAATGGCGTCGTAGTAGCCTGGCTCATGGTCTTGGTACATCGCCACGGCGATCTTGCCGTTTTCCGCGTGGTCCACGTCGATTTCCCTCATGGACAGCACCATCATCATGATTTCCGCATTGATCGCAACGTCCTCGGCAAGCAGTACGCGGCGGCCCTTCAGGTTCACCGTGGGGCGATTCGACTTGGAACTCTTCTTGCGGAACGCCGTGCGGAACTCGTCCATGACCGTGCCGGCGAACAGGGGCTTGGCGGCAAAGGTGTCAACTCCGGCTTCGCGCGCCTCCCCTTCGATGTCTTCCCAGCTGTAGGAAGTGAGAATGATGATGGGCGTGTCGTTGCCCACAATCGAGCGGATCTGCTTGGTCGTTTCCACCCCGTCCATTCCCGGCATCTTCCAGTCCACGAGAATCAGGTTGAAGTCATCCCGGCGGGTATGGCGTAATCTCACCAATTCCACCGCCTCTTCGCCTGAAAGAACAGTCTCGCAGGTGATGCCCAAATGGCTCAAAACGAGTTGCGCATGGTCGCATGCGATGCGGTCGTCGTCGATGACGAGCACGCTCATCTCGTGCGGATGCAGCTCAAGCTCAGACTCGTCGCCCGCTTCGCGGTTGGCTTGCATCAGCGTGATGGTCACGATGAACGTCGTCCCCACGCCCTTTTCGCTTTCCACCACGATATGCCCGTTCATCAGCTCGACGATGCTCTTGGTGATCGGCATGCCCAATCCCGTGCTGCCGGATTTGCTGGTCGAGGAAGAATCCTCCTGGCTGAACGCATCGAAGATGCGCGGTAGGAACTCCTCGCTCATGCCAATCCCGGTGTCGCGGATGGTGAAGCGCAGCGTGGCTTGGTTGTTCAGCCTGTTCACGTCTTCGATGGTGAAGCTGACCGTGCCGCCCTCCGGCGTGAACTTGACCGCATTGCCGAGAATGTTAATCAGCACCTGGCGAAGCTTCATGTCATCGCCGATGTAGTAGTCCTCGATATGCCCGACGTTCCGACATTCGTAGTGCAGTCCTTTGTCGTTGCATTGTCCGTTGATTATCGTATTGACCTGTTCCAGCATTTTCGCGAACGAGAATTCCTCGCTCTTGATCGTCATGCGCCCAGATTCGATACGACTCATATCCAGGATGTCGTTGATGATACCCAGCAGATGGTGAGCGGATATCCCTATCTTCTCCAGGTACTCCCGCGTCTTCTCTGAAATCGTCGGGTCATCCAAGGCGATGTTGTTCAGGCCGATGATGGCGTTCATCGGGGTCCTGATTTCGTGGCTCATGTTGGAAAGGAACGCTGTCTTGGCCTTGTTGGCCCGGTTCGCTTGCTCCAGGGCCGCGTGCAATGACTCCTGTTGCTGCGCCAGCTTCTCCAGCATGTCTTTTCGTTCGGTGATGTCCAAGAACACGCCCACATAGGTGATTGGCGTGCCGTCCGGCCTGCGCGTGGGCTTTCCAACCGCACGGTACCAGTGGTAGCCGTCGTTCTTCGTGAGCAACTGGTATTCGACGTCGTAGGTCTTTTTGCCGGAATAGTCGGCAATTGTATCGTTGAACTCCTTGAGGACACGCTCTTTGTCGTCTGGATGCAGCAAATCGGACCAGGATTCCAGCACGTCCGGAAAGTCTTCCTGATCTTGGTAGCCCAGCATCCGACGAAACTCGTCGCTCCAATTGACGCGGGTCATGGCCCCGGATTCGTCGAAGTCCATGGTCCATTTCCCAGAACCGAGCATCTCGTGGATCGTGTCCAAGGATGCCGCCTCGTTCTGAAGCTCCGCGTAGAGTGCGTCAAGCTCCTTTGATTCGGTAGTGTGTGCCATGAAATGCCCTCCGCATCGGTCTGCCAATATCGTACTGTTTGGTCGTGATTCTTGCTAGGGGGATAACGAAAAAGCTCCCATGCGAGTTGACACATTCATTCACCGCATCATCGCGCACGACTTCGAATATCATGTTCTCAGCGAGGCCACGAGGTCTGAAGGAGCTGCCATGCGCGAACTGACGCACGACCCGTTCTATGAGCTCATCAACAAGCAATACGACAGATGCGTCATCGACTACTGCCTCATCGCACCCGACTTCCCGTATCGCGGAATTCGATCGCACCGGGAAGCGGTGCTGTTCGCCATGCTCAAGATTATCGAGCGGTATCTCGAAGACCAGCGCGCCTCCGAAGAAAAGTTCGCGGAGGGAATCAGAGACGACTTCTTCCCCTGGAACCTCGATTTCGGGAAAGCGCGAGCGCACCAGATCGACCCGCAAGAATTCCTCTTCGTGCCGACGGTCGTGCGCACGATCAAGGGCGGCTCCGTGATCTACGACCGCAAGGACCCTGACGTCGATGCGGGCGAGCAGATACCGTACTGGTATGCCTTCCTGGAGCCTCCGCAATGGTTCGACGCCACGCCAGGCGACTTCCAGCGCGTCAACGACGCCCTCTTCCCTGAAGGGACCGACGCACTCGAGGTCTACGAGTGGACGACGGACTGGTCCAACTGCTTCGACGCGGGGCATGAGTGGTGGGGCACGGCGTGCTGGAGCATCTACGACATGCACCTGAACAGGTTCGCAGTCCTGTTCGCATCGGCGACTGATTAATATCCGCAATCACGCGAAAATGGGTCGGGAATGAGTCAGGGGCCAGGGCACCGACTCATTTCCCCGTCAGCCTGTTCGAATTGAAGCGCTACTAGTCGGGGTCCCAGTCGTGATACCACTTGTACCCGCATTTGGAACATTTGTAGTGTTCGCGAATCTCGCCGTTATCAAGCCACTCGCTCCAATAAGGCTTTTCCCTATGCCCGCATTTCGGGCAACAGTCAGGACCGCAGGAGCCGACATCTACATCGTCTCCGCCAGCGACAGCTACGAGCGCCTCGTCGGGCACGGGGATCTTGGCTTCTTTCGCGAGCGCCAGCAGCTCTTCGACGCTGCCGCACGCGTGGGCCTTTTCCTGCAACTCGGGGGACAGGTCTTTGATGTAGCTCTCGATGTCCACGTTCGACCTCCTCTTGGTGCGGGCGGCTGATTCGGGCTTTTCGCCCTTCGTCATATTATACGTAGACGGAGGCGCAGCGTTTCAGGGAATCGAACCGTTGGGACGTGGTGCCGTCCTTCAGTGAGTCAGGGGCCAGGCCCATGTTGCAACACGGACCCGGTCTCTGTTGCAGAATCACGCTTAACCGGTGAAGCCGCTTTGGCTGTCGTTGCGGATGTTGGAACCTGTGCCAGTTCCGATTTGGTACGACTCGCCGGCCTCGAAGTTGAAGAGCTCGGTCGTATCGTAATCGCCCTTCTCGCCGTTCGGCAGGCGGACGGTGTGCCGGCGAATCGCCCAGGCCTCGGGCGCATAGCGGCTGCCGTGGCAATCGGGACACTCGATGTCGACGTCGGGCAGGAATTGCACGTCGAGCGAGATGGAGCCCGTGCCATCGCAGGTGGGGCACCTCAACGAGCCGGTGTTGTAGGAGAAGTCGCCCGCCTTGAGGCCGAGCGCCTTGGCGTCGGTGGTCTGGGCGAACGTGCGGCGTAGGTCGTCGAGGACGCCCGAATAGGTGCCCACCGTGGAGCGCACGTTCGCGCCGATGGGCGTCGAGTCGATGAGGTTCACGCGACGCAGCCACTCGGCATCCACCGCGCGCACGTGGGCCGGCACGCGCTCGCCGGACAGGGCCGCCTGCAGAGCGGGGATGAGACTCTCCAGCACGAGCGTCGTCTTGCCCGAGCCGGACACGCCGGTGACGCACACCAGCCTACCGCGCGGCACCGTCACCTCCATCGGGCGGACGGTGTGGATTTGGTCGGTCTCGAGGAAGATGGCTCCCTCGTCGAACATCTCCTGCTCGAGCGCACGCGGCCGCGCCTGGAT
>CACZIP010000166.1:0-922 GCA_902781245.1 uncultured Coriobacteriaceae bacterium
GTTCGTCAGATGGCTGCCCATGGCCTCCATGACTGCTTCGCTCGTGAAGTTCTCGGATGCAATCAGCTCGATGTGGTCGCGTTGGCGCTCGAGCTCGTCCTCCATGATGTAGTAAATATCAGGGTCGGATTCGCGAATGAAATCGTAGTTCATTAAGCACTCCTCGAAGTTACCTTGTGGTCTGTCGGGTACCGGTGCTGTCGCACTCCGCGCGAGCGGGGCGGCAGACCAACAGATGATACTTTACCATCTGTTTTCGCATTGGCGTGCAACATGTCGGTTAATGCATATCAGGATGACAAACCGTCTTTGCTGCAAGCGAGCTTGAGCACATGATAAGCGCCAGGTCGGCACGGTCCCGTTTTAGGCACTTTGACCTAAGATCCCAATTGGGGCACGTCTCATAGAGCCGTAACGCCGACCGGAAACTTTCACGTTATAATGAAGTGCGGTTGAACCCGTAATAACGCACGGAGGATGTTATGGCTGAATTCAAATACGGCGAAATCGACAGCGCTCGCGCGGAAGCTGCTATCCGCGAGTTCCTCTTCGCAATTGGCGAGGATCCCGATCGCGAGGGATTGCTCGAGACTCCCTCCCGCGTGGCGCGGGCTTGCACCGAGATGTTCGCGGGGCTCTACGAAGATCCGTCCGCGCATCTGCTCAAGCAGTTCCACGAGGCTGACCACGAGGAAATGGTCATCGTGCGCGACATCCCGTTCACGTCGATGTGCGAGCACCATCTCCTGCCGTTCACGGGTCATGCCCATGTGGCATACATTCCTTCCAAGGGTCGCATCACCGGGCTGTCCAAGCTCGCGCGTTGCGTCGAGGGCTACGCGCGCAGGCCTCAAGTGCAGGAACGCATGACTTCCCAGATCGCCGACGCCATTATGGAATCGCTCGAGCCGCTTGGCACGAT
>CACZIP010000166.1:954-9183 GCA_902781245.1 uncultured Coriobacteriaceae bacterium
TAGAAGCCGAGCACATGTGCATGACGGCGCGCGGCATCAAGAAGCCCGGTTCGTCCACGATCACGTCGGCTGTCCGCGGCAGCTTCCTCAACGATGAGAAGACCCGCGCCGAGGTCATGTCGCTGTTCACGTCGTAAGGGGTTTCACATGTCGATGTACGAGCTGAGCGTCACCGGCGATAAGTCGGTGTTGAAGAAGCGCACCCGCGTGCGCATGAACGGCATCCGCAAGATGATCGGCCCCGAAGGCCGTGCCCGCGCCGATGCCGCGATTGCTGCCCAGGTGGTCGAGCATCCTGCCTATCTCGATGCGGATGAAGTCTTCACCTACCTCTCGGTGGGGGAAGAAGTCGACACGCGCGAGATCATCCGCGATGCCTGGTCGCGTGGCAAGACGGTTGCCGTGCCTCGCTGCGTCGAGGGAACGAACCTCATGGAGTGGTACCGCATCGACGATTTCGAGGGTCTCGAGCAAGGCGCGTACGGCATCGAGGAGCCCGTCGCCGATCCCGCGCGTCTCATGGAGGTGCCCGGTCCTGGCACCGATGTCAAGGCTGTCGCAATCGTTCCCGGCTACTCGTTCGACGACAAGGGCTACCGTCTTGGGTACGGTGGCGGCTATTACGACGTATTCTTGCCGACGTTCGGTGGCGCTTCCGTGGGCTTGTGCCGTCGCCAGCAATGGAGCGAGGAGCCGCTGAACTTCGACGAGCACGACGTTCCCGTCGACTACGTCGTCATCGGCTAAGGGCAAGCGTCATCATAGGCTGGTGCCCACCACCACCGACGGCAAACCAATCATCCATCATAGTCTGACGCCAAATTGGCGTTAAGCTGCTTTTCCCTCCAATCAGGTCGGTTTATAATCTCTCGTAAGGTATCCGACATCTTGCGAGGTTGGAGTGACTATGGGCAAAGCCGTCAAGCGTGTTCTTGCAGTGCTTCTCACCATCATCTTGTTGGTCGTGGTCGTCGTAGGATGCTACATCGCCTATCTGATGATCACCTACAACCGCATCGCCGACAAGCAGCCAATCGATATCGAGAACAATGTGGCTGAAGTTGCGTTGCAGGTGGACCAGGAATACACCGCGACCACCTACAACATCGGGTTCGGCGCCTACACGCCCGATTACACGTTCTTCATGGACGAAGGCATCATGGAGGACGGCACGCACAAGGTGGGCGAGCATTCGGTTGCTGCGAGCGAAGAAAGCGTGCGCGCTTGCACCCAGGGCTCCATCGATTTGATTCGCGAGGTCAATCCTGATTTCGCGCTGTTCCAAGAGGTCGATACGAAATCCACGCGCAGTTACAACGTGGACCAGAAGGCAGCCATCGAGGATGCCTTCCCCAACATGGGCTCGGCGTTTGCCGTGAACTTCCACTCGTCGTTCCTTGCATATCCGATTCCCGAGATGCACGGCATCGTGAATGCCGGCCTGCTGTCGCTTTCCGACACGCGCGTGCAATCCGCCGTGCGCCGCAGCTTCCCGGTTGACGATGGGTTTCCGACGAAGTTCTTCGATCTGGACCGTTGCTTCCTCATCGAGCGCATCCCGGTTTCCAACGGTGCCGACCTCGTGCTCATCAACAACCATATGTCCGCCTACGACGAAGGTGGCAAGATTCGCGCGCAGCAGCTCGAGCTGCTGACCGGCGTGATGAAGTCCGAGGCGGAAGCGGGCAACTACGTGATTGTCGGCGGCGACTGGAATCATGCGTTGTGCGGAAGTGCGGAGATGTACCCGTCTCAGGCGCAAGTCCCACCATGGGTCGCGACCTTCGATGACCGCCTGCTGCCTGAAGGCTTCACGGTTGTTGCAGCTGACAACTTGGCTGAGGTTCCCACGTGCCGTAACAACGACATCCCCTACGAGAAGGGCGTGACGTATGTGACGACGGTCGATGGCTTCATCGTGTCGTCGAACGTCGAGGCGCATGCGCTCAACATTGACGCGGGATTCAAATACAGCGACCATAACCCTGTGCTGCTGACGTTCAGGCTGCTGCCTCCGACGGCGGAGCAGGGGGCGTAAGGCGCCTTTGATCGTTTCTCTTGAAGTTGTGGTGTAGTTTGCCGTGTCATCGTTATCGTCCGAAATGAAAGATCTACCCGGTTTGGGCGAGTTAGCGCTCGACGCCTTCAGGCGTGGGGCTACCGCCGACGACGCTTTCAGCATGTTCATCGACTACGAGCTGGAATGCGGTATCGAGCTGTGGCCGCACCAGGAAGACGCGTGCATGGCGCTTGCGCTGGGCGACCACGTCATCTTGGGCACGCCGACGGGTTCGGGGAAGTCGACCGTCGCGCTGTGGCTTGCTTTCCTGGCGCTCGCCACCGGGCAGCGCATGTTCTACACGGCGCCCATCAAGGCGCTGGTGAGCGAGAAGTTCTTTGATTTCACGAAGCGGTTCGGCCGCGACAACGTCGGCATGATCACCGGCGACGTGTCGATCAACGGCACCGCTCCCATCATCTGCTGCACGGCCGAGATCTTAGCCAACGAGGCCTTGCGTTACGGCGATAGCGCGAACGTCGCCTATGCGGCGCTTGACGAGTTCCACTTCTTCGGCGACCGCGAGCGCGGTTGGGCGTGGCAGGTTCCGCTGCTGACGCTTCCGTACACGCAGTTCTTGCTGATGAGCGCCACGCTTGGAGACACGAGCGCCATCGCCGACAAGGTCGAGGAGATGACGAACCGTCCGATCACCTCGATCACCGATACGCCGCGACCTGTGCCGCTCGAGTACCTGTTCGCCGAAGACACGGCGTTGGAAGGCACGGTCGAGCTGGCCATGCGGCGCGAAGAGGCGCCTATCTACATCGTTCATTTCTCGCAGGACGAGGCGCTCAAGAGCGCCCAGTCGCTCGCGAGTTTCGGCATCTCTTCGAAGGAGCAGCGCGAGGCCATCAAGGAAGCGCTCGTCGACAGCCGTTTCAACACGGCGTTCGGCAAGACGCTCAAGCGCTTGCTGCTCATGGGCGTGGGCGTGCACCATGCTGGCATGTTGCCGCGCTATCGGCGCACGGTCGAACAGCTCGCGCAGCAAGGGCTGCTGCCGGTCATTTGCGGAACCGACACGCTGGGCATGGGCATCAACGTGCCCATCCGCACGGTGCTGTTGACGGCGTTGGCCAAGTTCGATGGCACGAAGGTCAGGCGCTTGAACGCGCGCGAGTTCCACCAGGTTGCGGGCCGCGCAGGCCGCAGCGGGTTCGACACGCAGGGCACTGTCATCGCGCAGGCCACGAAATACGACGTCGAGCGCAGGCGCGCGCTCGCCAAGGCGGGCGGCGATCCGAAGAAGGCGCGCAAGATCAAGACGTCCAAGCCGCCCGAGGGGTTCGTCGGCTGGAACGAGGCGACGTACCGCCGTCTGGTCGATGCCGTGCCCGAGACGCTGCATCCACGCATGGAGATGACGCATGCCATCGCGCTTGCCGAGGTCGAGCAAGGTGGGCCTGCCTGGCAGCGCACGAACGATATGATCGACGATTCGCTGCAGCCTGACGAGCAGAAGGCGCAGCTTCACCAGCGTGCCGACGAGGTGTTTGCAACGCTCGAGGCAGCAGGGCTCATCTCACACGAGACCATCGATGGGGAAGAGGATTGGTTCGTTCAGGGCGAAGTGCCCGAGGGCTTCGCACTCGACCAGCCGCTTTCGCCGTTTTTGCTTGCGGCGCTCGAGTTGCTCGACCGCGAGAGCGAGACGTATGCGCTCGATGTCATCTCGATGGTCGAATCGACGCTCGAACAGCCCCGCCAAGTGCTGCGCGCTCAGGAAAAGGAAGCGCGTGGCCAGGCCATAGCACAGATGAAGGCCGACGGCGTCGAGTACGAGGAGCGCATGGAGCGCGTGCAGGAGGTCACGTATCCCAAGCCGCTCGAAGAACTGCTCGAGGCCGCGTTCGCCGAGTACTGCAAGAAACTGCCTTGGGCGCTCGACTACGAGCTTGCGCCCAAGTCGGTTCTCCGCGATATGGTCGAAACGGCGAGCGATTTCAAGACGTACGTGCAGCGGTATGGCTTGTCCCGTTGCGAGGGCATCCTGCTGCGCTATCTCTCCGACGCCTATCACGTGCTTGACCGCACCGTTCCGCCCGAGGTGTTCGACGAGCGGCTCGACGACATCACCTGCTGGCTTGGCTGGTTGGTGGCGAGCATCGACTCGAGCTTGTTCGACGAGTGGGCCGGCAACGACGAAGACGGGTCGAGTGCCGATGCTGCTGCGCCTGGGCTTGAGGATGCCGTTGTCGCCGATCGCCGTGCCATCACGCTGCTCGTGCGCAATGCGCTGTTCGCACGCGTGCGCTTGGCTGCCTACGAGAAGGTCGAGGAGTTGGGTGCGCTCGATGCCGAATGGGGCTGGCCAGCTGCACGTTGGCAAGAGGCGCTCGACGGCTACTACGCCGAACACGAGGAGATCCTCACCGATGCCGAAGCGCGCAGCGCCGCCTATCTCGATATCGACGAGTCGCTTGAGCGCGACGAACATCTCTGGCATGTTCGCCAAATCTTCCTCGATGAGGCGGGCGATCTCGACTTCCGCATCGAAGCGGACGTCGACCTCGATGCGAGTCAGGAGGAAGGACAAGCCGTTTTCACGAACTACCGCGTTGGGTTCGTCGAAGAGCTTGCGTAGCGTGAATACGGCTGAGAATCCCTGAACTGCTTCGGGAATGGGGTTCGCCTACAGCAGTTCGGCTTGCCTATGTATCAGATTGATTGTGCCTCACAAGCGGCGTACCCCATTCCCGAAGCAGTTCAGGGATTCTCAGCCGAGCCTTCTCGTTAACCGACAATCTTCTCTTCGACGTACCAACGCGGGTCTTCGTGGAAGAGGTAGGTCGTGGCGTTGCCGATGCGGATGAGGTAGCGCATGCCCGTGCCGCCCACCTTGAGCGAGGCGGCGTGGCGATGGTCGAGAATCTGGTCGATCTCGAACGTGCGTCCATCTTCCCACGTGATCGACAGGGGCGTGATCGAGCCGTCCTCGTCGAAGCGTGCAACGACCTCGACGTAGCGTTTCCTTCTGCTTTCGATGCCCTGTACCACTCGTACGTGCCTTTCACTTTGTGGTGAGTCGGTGCCCTGGCCCCTGACTCATTGTGCACAATGAGTCAGGGGCCAGGGCACCCTCACGGGGATTGCCTCGTTGCGTTTTCTGCTTCTTGGGATGCCTCTCATCTTGCGTTCCCTCATCGGTGGAAATATCCCACCGGGTGCACGGTGTTCTCGTCTTTTATGTCGAGGCCGGCAAGTGAGCTGTCGAGCAGCTCGGTGCCGCGCACGATGCACGTGTTGCCGAAGCGCCGCCGCAAATCGTCGATGCACAGATCGAGGCGCTCCCAGTCGGGCTCGGCGGGGGCGAACAAGCTCAGCTGCTCGTGCTCGACGGGAACGGGTTCGACCAGGTCGGTCGCACGGACATGGAGCGCGCGGATGGGGTGGTCCTCGTCGAAGGGCTCGTTCACGCACAGCAGCGCCCAGGCCGCCTGCGCGATGTGGCGCGTGGCCGCCGAAGGCCGCGGCAGCTTCACCTGGCAGCCGTAGCCCGAGAGGTCGGTGTCGTTGCGCACGCCGATGGCAATCGTGCGGGCTTGCATGCCGTCATCGCGCATGCGCTGCGCAACCGATTCCGACAGGATCCAGATGAGCGCCTTCGCGTCGGAAACGGTCGTGATGGGGTGGGGCGCCGTGAGGCCGTTGCCGTAGCTTTTGACTTCGCGTGCGACATCGCGGGCCAAGGGGTTGTAGGGTTTGACGGGCGTCGTGTCCTCGCCGCGCGCGAACGTGCGCAGCACGAAGCCGATCTTTCCGAACTTGCGCTTGAGGTAGGCGTCGGAGGCATGCGCCAGCTGGCCGATGGTCTCGATGCCGTAGGCGTGCAGCTTGCGCTCGGTCGCGGGGCCCACGTACAGCAGGTCGCGCACGGGGGCACTCCAGACGATGCGCTGGTAGCTTTGCCGCGTGATGTACGTGATGGCGTCGGGCTTGCGGTAGTCGCTGCCGAACTTCGCGAAGATCTTGTTCCACGAGACGCCAATCGACACCGTGCACCCCAGCTCTGCTTTCATGCGCTCGGATATCTCGCGGGCCACGACGCCCACATCGCCGCCGTGCAGCGCGATCGAGCCGGTGAGGTCGAGCCAGCACTCGTCGAGCCCGAACGGCTCGACCAGATCGGTGTACTGGTAGTAGATGGCGCGCGCCAGCTCGGAGTAGCGCCGGTAGAGCTTGTAGCGCGGCGGCAGCACGATGAGGTCGGGGCATTTCTTCTGCGCTTCCCACAACGCCTCGGCCGTCTTGATGCCGTACTTCTTGGCTTCGATGCTCTTCGTCAGCACGATGCCGTGCCGCAGTTCCTCCTTGCCTGCGACCACGAGGGGCTTGCCGCGCAGCTCTGGTTGCTCGGCTTGCTCGACGCTCGCATAGAACGAGTTCATGTCGCTATGGAAAATGATGCGGTCCATATGCTCCCGAAAGACAACAACTTACCAAGCCTCTGACGAGGCATTTTCCGAAATCGATATCTCAAAACTAAAACATATGTTCGCATTTTGGGATGCGTCGGTCAATCGAACAAATTGTGAAATCTGGTGAGGCAGTCAGTCAACATCTGAGAGATAGTCGATCAGTGCCTGTTTGGGGATGCGGAGCTGCTTACCGATCCGAATGCTGCGGATTGTTCCACAGCGGACCAGCTCATAAGCTGTATTTCGCCCGATGTCGAGAATGGGCATCAGGTCCTCCACCCGAAGGGTCAGAGGGAGTTCATCAAAAGAATGATAATTACTGCTCATGCTTATCACCCTTTCTCACAGAGGCCAGATAGATGTTGGTCACATCCGGCCGCTCATGGCCCAGAAGGTGGGAGACCTCAAAATGGGCGTCCAGCGGGCTCTTGCCGTTGTTGATCAGTTCATGGTACTTCTCCGCCGCGTATGTATGGCGAAGCCCATGGAAGGTCATCGGGCGGTCAGAGTCCACATCCCGCACCTCATCCCGGTGCTTCATAATGAAAAATTGCAGATAGTTGATGGCCCGGTCCGTAGGCATGTCATCGGGCACCAGCAGCTTATGTCCCCGTGGTGTGCGCTCCAGCTGCTTCCGCATGGCAATGGCAATCTGCTCATTGATGGGGACAGTCCGCACTTTGCCGCCCTTGCCCTTGATGGTGATGGCGTTCTCCCGAAGCGCCCGCTCTGCCGTGGCGGTGTCGATGCGGAAGCACTCGTGGATACGCAGGCCAGCATACCGGGCCAGGTAAAGTGCAAGGATGAAGTCATAGCGGTCAATCGCCAATGCCTTACCCAGCATCTTGTTGAACTCCGTATTGCTCCAGGTACGGTCATCCTGTCCGAACCTGCGGCGTTCCAGCGTGATACCCAGCTCGTCGTTGGAAGGCAGCGTGTACTTGTGATCCATTTTGTCATGGAAAAACCGGATGGCTGCCAGATCCGTTTTGATGGTACTGGCCGATTTACCGGTATCCTGCAGATAGATCACATAACTGACCAGATGCTTGCCGCTGATGTTGGACAGCTTCTGCAGATGATACACATCGGCCAAGTAGGCACAGAATCGCTTCATAGCCTCATAATAACGCCGCTTCGTATGAAAGCTGCCTTGCCGATTGTGTCGGAAAATACGATCCAACTGAGATACCAGTGTCTCATAAATGCCGACTTGTTGAATTTTGATCCTCATATGAAAAGGTTCCTCCTGTGTTCTGAAATGCCCAATGGACGCAGTACACCCGTTGGCACAAACATCCCGTTTCCGGATGATCTCCGCAGAAACAGGAAGCGATCACTTGAGGAAGCCTTGCTGTATCAGCACTTAGGAACTCTGTTCCGTTCTCTGTCTCTGTTTATGAAATTGGCTGTTTAGTATCAACGCCGCATAGAGAGGGAAGCTCTCTGCCTGGTGAGACTGCGGCGAACACGACCGTTGGGAACGGCTGCGGCATGAATGCCGCTGGTGTTCTTCGACCTTCCGGTGCAGGTCTGATTTGCTGAGAGAGCTTTGTATAACCGGCCGGACACTCTGACTGCCCGGATACAAAGCCCAGCCGCTGGCACAGCTGGATGACATGATAAAAGGACCTCACGCTTTGCCAGAAGCGGGAGTGACCGGCAGTCCAGACCGATCTGAAATCATTTCCTCTGGTAATAAAAAGATTCAACATACAAAACCCTCCTTAATTCACTGTCTCCTACTTG
>CACZIP010000167.1 GCA_902781245.1 uncultured Coriobacteriaceae bacterium
TCGGGCGTGCTCTTCGATCCGAGTTCCCGCACCTCTGCGCCAGCCTCTCGCGCATCCTCCAAAAGCCCGAGAATCCGCTCGTATTGGCGCGCGTTCATAACCGGACCGAGCGTTGTCTGCGGATCGAGCCCATAACCGCACTTGAGCTTGCCGACCTCAACCGAAAGTCGATCGACGAAACGATCGATCATGGAATTGGGCACGTATATGCGTTTGACTGCGAAACAAACCTGGCCGCTGCGCATGAATGCGCTGCGCGCCAGCTTGGGAACGGCAGCATCGATGTCTGCATCGTCGAGAACGATTGCGGGATCGTTGCCAGACAGCTCGAGCACCGCTCTCTTCATGGTTTTCGCGCACCCGGCATACAGGCGCTTGCCCCCGACCGTACCGCCGGTGAAGCCGATGACGCGAATGCGCTCGTTGTCGATAATCGCATCTTCGAGTTCAGCGCCGCTGCCGTTCACGACGTTTATGACTCCCGCTGGCAGTGCCTTAGCGTACTCGCTCAGCAGAAATGTGAGAGCCGCCGGCGCGTCGGACGGCGGCTTGACGACGCACGTGTTGCCCATGAGCAGCGCGGGGACCATCTTGCTCGCAGTCAAGCCACACGGCATGTTCCAGGGGCTCACGACCAGCGCAACGCCCTTTGGAATCTTGTCAAGACACGTGCAAGCCACCTCGTCTTCGATGACCTGCATTTTCAGATACTCTTCGGCAATCGGAGCGTAATAACCCAACGCCCCAGGCGGCGTCATGACATCAGCCGTTGCCAGCGGCAGATCATGCCCCGCCTCCCGCACAAGCAGCTCTGCAAGCTCGGCAATCTTTGCAGGCGGCAATTCGAACGCATGTGAAAGGGCATCGATGCGACCTCGGACGCCGAAATTACGCCACGCAAGCTGAGCTTCGTGGGCAACTTCTGCTGCCGTGCCGAAAGCTTCCTTCGACCCGCAGGCAGCATGTGCGATGACCACGTCGAACATGCCAGGGTCGCGGTCCTCACGATAGTCGTTCGCGACTACCTCTTCGTTGCCAATCCAATGGTTAACGCATAGAGCGTCCATGTCGTCCCCTTGCCATTAGCCGCTCTTGATGGAGCGGCCTGTTCCGAGCGAGCGCTAGGAATTCCGCGGAGCCGGATTTCCGTAGCGCTCCCAAATCACCTTCATATCGGTGTCGTAGTTCTCAGCGATAGGCTCGACGGCGCAGATGAGGCACTTGTAAGGTGCGCCCATGCCGAGCTTGCCCACCTCGTGGTGGGGCATAAGAATGTTCACGTTCGAACGGTACGTCTCGAACAGCGTCGGCGCCTCGCCCTCGGCCTCCGGATACCAGAAACCGTGCTGTGCGTGGACGAGTCCCTCGTAAACAGCCTGCGTGACCTTTGCTTTCAGCACGCACGAACCGTATGGGTTGCTCACGCGCACCCATTGGCCGTCGGACACGCCGCATTTCAACGCATCAGCAGGATTCATCTCGAGCAGCGGATCGGGGTTCATCTCGCGCAGATACGGAATCTGCTTGCCTTCGGAGTGGAAGTAGCAGTAGGTACGCGCGCCGGTGGTCAGCACGAACGGATACTGCTCCATCAACTCGGGAGTGGACACCGGCGACATCTTCGGTTCCTCGTAGTACGGCAACGGATCCTCGCCGAAATGATCGTAGACATTGGACCAAAGCTCGACGCGCGTCGTGGGCGTGTTGAAGCCCGGCTCGCCATTCGGGCGCAGTTTGCCGGTCTCGTACTTGCGGTAGGAAAGCGTCTCGACCTTCTGGTGCACGACCTCTTCGCGAAGGTCTTCGAACGCACGCTTGTTGCCCAAACGATTCCACGACAGCCAGTCGTAGTACGTTGGGAACTGCTCGAAGTTGCCCGGACAGCAGCGCTTGCCGATCTCGTAGAGAATCTCGGAATCGCCCTTGCCCTCGCCTACTGTGATGCACTTGTTGATTGCGCCCGCCATGACCGGCGACGCTCCGTAATGCGTGTAAACGACTGAGTCATGTTCGACTGTCGTCGAAAGCGGCAGGAACAAATCGCAGACCGCCATGATGGTGGGCGTCATGAACACGTCGACGCCGAAGTTGAACTCCGTCGAAGCCCAAGCCTTTTCCCAACGCTCGGGCTGCGCGCAGTCGGTGCCGGCCAGGCCGTTGCAGTCCTCGAACCCCACCATGCGAATCTTGTAGGGCTCGCCGGTTTCCAAGACGTCGAGCACCGTGTCAGGATGTGCGTTGAGGATGAACGTGACGAACGCGGGATAGCGCTCAAGGCCCAGGATCTTGCCTTGCAGCTCCTTTCCCAGCTCGTTCCAGCCGAAGCCGAGCTCGAGCCCGTCGTTGACGTCGCCGACCAGCTGACCTCCTGGGACATCGATGTTTCCGCAGATGGCCTCGAGGCATATGATGGCATGGCCCGCCTGGACGGCGTTGTTCTTCATGTCGATGGCCAGACCCCACGCAATCGATGCGGGCTTGGCGTTCGCATAGGCCCGCGCTGCCTCGACGATCAGGTCGGCGTCGACGCCGCAAATCTCGGCAACGCGTTCGGGCGGATACTCGGCCGCTCGCTCGGAGAGCTGCTCGAAACCCCACGTCCAGTTTTCGACGAAATCATGGTCGTAAAGATCTTCTTTGATGATGATGTCCAACATGCCGAGCGCCAGCGCGGCATCGGTGCCCGGACGCAAGCGCAGGAAGTAATCGGCGCGTGCCGACCCCCAGTTCACACGCGGGTCGATGACCATGAGTTTCGACCCGCGGCGCATCATGTCGACCGCTGAATGCCCGAACATCCCGTCGCCGTTCGTCGGCAATGGATACTTGCCCCAGAACACGAGCAGCTCGGGCACCTCGAACGCAGGGTCGTCATAACGGCCGTGAAGACCGCCGGCATAGTCCATCTCGGGATAGGCGGCGCCCAACACGTACGTCGTGCCGGCAACGCGCGGGATGTAGCACGAATAACCGCTGAGCGGCTGGGATGCATTCGGCGTACCGATAGCAGCCTGGGCATATGCCGGCAGCATCGGACCGCCCTCGCGACCGGTTCCACCTTGCATGAGGATGGACTCGGCCCCGTAGTTCTCTTTGAAGTACGCGACCTTCTCGGCAAGCAAATCGAGTGCTTCGTCCCATGTGATGCGCTGCCACTTGTTCTTGCCGCGGTCTTCGCGCGCCCTCTTCATCGGATAGAGGATGCGGTCGGGATTGTAAACGTAGTCGCGCATCGTCAGGCAGCGCACGCACAGGCGACCGCCCGTGATGGGATGGTTCTCGTCACCTTCGATCTTGACGAGTTCGCCTGCCCCGTTCACATAGGTCTTGATGCCGCAACCAACCGGATGGCATCCCGGAGGAGACCATGCGCAACCGCGCGTTACGGTCATGCCGTCTTCTTCGAACCTCCAAGGCTTTCCCAAATCACGGGTGCCCTGGCCCTTGAACAGCTTCATAAGAGCTCCAATCTGGCATAAACGCTTCCATACGAGCAGGGAAACGCATCCGGCCTTCTCGGGTCTTCCTAATCGGACAAGACCTCGTCATGCATGAGACGAACGGTGAACTCTGCCAAGCCGTTCACCGTGTACGGATTGACGACGACATGCCAATGCGCGTCGCGGGGAATCCTGAACCGGTAGGGAGACGTCGTCACCCAACCCTGAAACGCGCAGCAATCTTGGTCGTCACGGTAGAGGCGGTAATTCTCGTCGTCCATGATGCGAACATGGATCGATCGGTTCGTGGTTATCACCACGCTCATGCCCGCAGTTGCATCGGGATAGTCGTAATCGACTTCGGATACGCGGGCTTCGCCGTTTCCAGAGGGCTTATCGACCGCCATCTTCATCCCCTTTCAAATGAGCTGCATCGACGAGGAGCCATCCCTTCGTCATACGGCCGAGCGATGAATAGAACAGCGTCTCTGAACGCTGGCCAACCACGTCGTTGAAAGCATCTACCCAAGACAGCAAGTGTTCCTCGACAAACGACAGCTGCCTGGCACGCAAGCTGTTCACCTGGTCGAGATCGCCTTCGCGGGCTGCGAGGATTTCCTGACCGACGAGGTATCCCACGAACTCGAGTTCGCAGGCTATGTGGTCGTCCGCCGAGATGCGATAGCGCGTAGGGCTGAACCCGCTGCTCCGGTACATCTGGGCAACACCCTCCGACGAACCGCCCGTGAGGGTCTTGCTGCCGGTCACGTAGACGGATTCGTACGGATACGCCGCATTGAGCTTCGCATCGTCGCTCTGCCCAGAGGGGTCGGCGCCGTAACCGATGAAAGTCCAGCAGTAATCCGAAGCGAGCTCCGACTTGGCCTTCGCCCTATCCTCGATGGCCTCGATATAGGCTCTGATGTCTGCATACCCCTCGTCGAAATCAGCATTTCCGATAGGTTCGACCCTGGGGCTCTCGCACAGATCGTCAAGCAGCTCCGCGTCTATCTCGATGCGGTACAGCCGAGAGAGCGACAGGTAATTGTCGTAGCGGTCCTCTTGGATCTTCTCGTAGTCGGCAGGCAGCTTCTCAAGCATCCCTCGCTCCATTCCGGGCAATCTGCGTAATTGGGCAACCCAATACGCTGCTCCCCTTCCCTGTAAGCAGCAAGGGCCCGACATCCAGGATGCCGGGCCCATCTCTCTACCGTTTAACCGTCTTTAGTAGCTGTACGGCTCCGGCACGAACAGCACCTGGTTCGGTTTCTCGGCGAGTTCCTTCGCCAAATCTTCGATGCTGCCGTATTGCATGCAGCCTGCCAGGCAGTGATGCACGCACGAAGGCTGCTTGCCCTTGGCCGTGCGCTCGGCGCACAGGTCGCACAAACGCGTGGGGAAGGGTATGTAGTACAGGTTGAATTTGCCGTCAGAGCACTCCCACGGACCGTCCGTCAGGACGCGGATGCCCCACTGGCCAACCGGAATCTTGTGCTCTTCCTTGCAAGCCACTTCGCAGCTTTGGCAATTCGTGCAGTACTCGTAATCGATGAGCAGTCCGTTCATTACTGAATCACCAGCTTTCCGAAACGGTTCCAAATTTCTTGCATGTCGGTGTCGTAGTTCTCAGCGAGCGGTTTCACGTTGCACAGGATGCACTTGAACGGC
>CACZIP010000168.1 GCA_902781245.1 uncultured Coriobacteriaceae bacterium
ATGTTCTGTTATATGGTATGATATCTATGTAATGCAATCCCACCAGTCGCATTACACCAACCCGATGAGGCGTCCGGGAGGCGCCTTCCACATCAGCCTCCCGGACGCCGACGCAGAGAGGACGCTTCTATGCGTGCTGCCGACACGCCTTCCCGAAGCTTCACCTCGCCCGCCTTGCGCGAAGGGCCGGCTGACCTCCCCCTGACTCGCAAGGCGGGCGGCGGCATGTTGTCTTCCACCGACATCGATGCATCCTCGAACGCGCGGCGGCTAAGCGCCCGAATCCCCGATTCCGAGGTCTTACCACCCACCTTGGGACGAGATAGGGCCTTAGACGCCAAATCTAGCAAGTAGCCCTTGATGCAATGCATCGTGCAATGCACTCCCATTGGCATCAAAGCACTTGGCCCGGCGGCATCTGAGGCCCCCTGCGCCCCGACATGTGCGGGGTGTCGGGGCCGCGGAGTACCAGCCGGGCGCAGAGGCACCCGACCGTTCCGGCCGGATGCCTTGCCGGGGGATCCCCCGGCGCCCCTAGACAGAAGGAAAGACCATGACGAAGAAGAACGTCTGCTTCAGGCTGGACGAAACCGACATAGAGATACTGGATGCCGCTTGCGAGGATCTGCGGAAGACCCGCACCGAGTATTTTCGCTACCTCCTGCGCATCCCGTTGGCGGCAAACGGCGTCAAGCCCCCTTGCAAGTGCATCGTGCTCGACACGAGCACCTTCGAGGCGATGCGCAAGCAGCTCGTCCGCTGGGGCTACCACTACAACCAGGCTGTGAGGTCCCTGAACGCGATAGCCCTCTACATCCGCAAAGGGACGCTCGACGACGAATGGCTCAGGTCCACACTCGAGAACGTCCTCGCGGTCCTCGCCGAAGTCGACGGCGGCCGATACGCGATCGAGCGCCAGATCGACGAGCTGCAGGCAAGCGTGACCATTAGGGGCGACTGATGCCCATTCTCAAGGTGATATCGGGGCACACGTCCGTGCGCGGCATCAAGCGCTATCTGGAGAAGGACGGTCGCGCGCTGGCCCAGGACTTCTACAACCTGTCCTGGGACGAGCGTGAGATGGAAGGCTACGACGAGGCGGCCAAGGCCTTCGTCCCGTGGGATGTCGAGATGGACGACACGCGGGCGTTGTTCGACCACGAGCGCGAATGGCGGGGCCTCAAAGCGCGGACGTTCAAGCATTTCGTCCTGTCGCCCGACCCCGAGGACAGGATCGGCCTCGCAGAGCTGAGGAGCCTCGCGGGCGATTGGGCCCTGAAGCATTTCGGGGACCACCAGATCGCGATCACCTACCACGACGACAACGAGAACCGCATCCCCCATGCGCACATAGTCGTCAACTGCACGAACCTGGCAACAGGCTACAAGCTCCACACCGATAACCCGAAGGAACTCAATGAGGAGCTCCAGGAGATGGCTCGACAGCGCGGGTTGCGCGGGCTATCGAACGAACTTCGGCCGCATACGGGCGCCGAACGCCTCGCAGCATCGAGGGAGCCGGAGAGGATACCTCCGAAGACTCGACAGGCCGTCTACTACGGACGGGAAGAGCGGGGCCTCGTGGAAGCCGGGAGCTGGTCCTGGGTCGCCGATATCAGGAACCGCGTGAGCATCGCCAGGACGCTGTCGCGCAGCGAGGCGGAATTCCGCAGCCTGCTTGACACGCTGGAGGTCGACATCCGCGACAACTCCGAGAAGGCGCGGAGGAGCGACTGGATCTTCTCCCTGCGGGACGAGCCGTCGAAGAAGGTGTCGGGCGAGCGCCTGGGCATGGTCTTCGGAAAGGAGGCGCTGCTACGCCGGTTCGCGCGCCAGGCGTCCTACAGGCCGTCGGATGAGGCCGCTGAGGCAATCCGGATCCGCGCATCCTCTGCGGTCGAGCTCAACGACCTTGCCGACCTCGACGGGCTGGCGGAGGCGCTCAATACCTGCGAGCGCTTCAGCATCCGATCGCTCGACGATTTCGAACGGCGCATGGCGGGACGCGCGGTTTCTCGGGAAACGCAGGCCGCGCTGGCAAAAGCCCGCGATTACATGGCGGCGAACAGGCTGCTGCCGAAGTCGGCACCGCGCGGCGCTACGGCGCAGAGGGACGGTTCCGGCGAGCACGCCCGAAAGTCCCCGGGGCAGCCCACCGGGACGAAAGCCGTCCAGGACGCCGCAGTCCGCCAGCGACAGGCGGCGCTGGCGCAGCAGCAGGAGGCGCAGAGGCAGCGACGGAGGGAGCGGTAGATGGTCATCGTCATCCGATACGACAACGGCCGCATCGACGCGTTCGACACTGTCTCGTTCACCGCGCCGCAGCCTTTCCCGGCCAAGAACATGCTCACGAACTTCGAGCTGAAACTCGACGCGCTCGGGACCACGGGGCTGTGGCTCGCAGCCCATTACTACGACGTCGACCCTGCGTACCGCGGTGACGCGGAAGGCGGCGAGATACCGGTCGCGCGCAGGAAGATGGGGTGGCGTTTCCTGCTCGCGCAGGCAGACGAGGTCGCGCACGTCCGAACCGTCGAGTTGGACGGCTCCATCGTGATGAGGCGCATTGCGGGCCAACTCATCGACTACGCGCGATTCGAGGAGCGGGCCAAGGCCGCGTTGGGCGAAAAGCCCTCGGCCATCAACGAGCGGGTTCTGGCGCTGTACGACTGCATAGAGCGCAAGAACCGGGCGCTCGGGTTGCCCGTGGACGCGGGCACCATAGCAGGAGAGTTCGGGTTCACGGCAAAGATGATTTCGGACATCGAGGCCGCGTGCGGCTTCGAGGGAAACGATTGGAACGGGGATGGGGATGAAAGTCGTTAAGACAGTGCTCCGGGCAGTATGCGGATTCGTGCGGTGGCTGTTCAAAGCAGTTTTCCGCTTCATGTAGGAAGGATTTCGGATGAAAAAGAACCGGAAGATTGCCATAGCGATGGCATGCCTTGTCGTGCTGCTCGCCGTCGGGTGCCTGGCAGCGCTCTCCCAGTGCGAGAGCAGCACGGCAAGCATGGCTATAAACGAAAGCAAGAACAGCGTCATCGAAGGGAAGCCGAGAATCGTCAAGTTGCAAACCTCGACCGCTCCGAACGCAGACGAACGAAGCATCGACGACGAGGTCGAGGAGAACGCCACGGCTCCCTCTTCCGAAGAGGAAGCCGCTGCCTCTTCGGACGGCGACCATATCGAAGAAGGCTATGCAACGGATCCGCCGGTCGCGCCGAACCCGCCGCAGCATGATGACGACCCCGTCTCAATGGAGCCACCCAAGCGATGGATCGTAGACTACAAGCAAGTCTGGGTCGAGGACTCGCCCGCTTGGGACGAGCAAATGCCCGTCTACTCGCATACCGAGGGAAGCGTCTGCAACGTATGCGGCGCCGTCATCACCGGCAACGAGGCTGCACACGGCAAGGCCCACATGATGGCTGGCGAAGGCTCGGGGCACCACACCGAATATGTCGATGAGATCGTCCGTTACGACACCGTCCACCACGATGCTGTCGGCCACTGGGAGACCGGCGAGGACGGCGGTCATTGGGAATAGATATGGCAATGGCTAGCCGGATTGCTGCGATTCGCTGCCAACGCTGAGGCAGGCTGCAATCTCGCCATATAGCGCCCGATACGATTCGCAGTAATACTGCTTCTGGCCGTACTCTTCGTCTTTGAGCCAGCGATGATACCTGCAACCGCCGTTGCAGATGTGTGCGAATTCGCACCCCTTGCATCCGACAGGCATGCCATGGCTCTTTGCGAAGAACCTCCTGTTTGCCTCGTGCGCGTCGGCAATCGAGCCGAAGACGTTCCCCAGCTTTGTCTGCTCGTTTTGGGGGAAGCAGTCGCATGGATAAAGGTCGCCTGTGGGCGTTACGGTGAAGTAGCAATCGCAGAGGTCCGTATGGTGGCAGAGCCTTTGTTCCTGCCCGAGATACCCTCTCATGAATTCGTCGAACTCGCGGATGCTGATGTTCATCTTGCCCTTCGTGATCCAGAGCTCGAAAAAGCGCTTCAGGAACGCACCGTAGTCGTCGGGTGACAAGCTGTCCTCTTCGTCGCCGTAGTTCATGGGGAGGAATCCAAAACTTGAGATATCGTAATCGGCAAAGAAGTCGAAAAGCTCTTCTTCCTGGCCTATGGTCTCCTTTGTCACAACAGTAAGGACGCTGAATGGAACCCCGCGCTCGGACAGTCGCGCGATGTTTGCCATGATGGCATCGAACGCCTCGCGATTAGTCCCTCTGTTCATCGAGTGCAGGTCGAAGAAACCGTCCAAGCTTATGCTCACGTTGAAGTCGTTTTCCACGAAGAAGTCGATCCATTCGTCATCGAGCAGAACCCCGTTTGTCTGTATGCAGTTCGTAATTATGATTTCCTTGCCTGTTTCGCGAAGGTAGCCTTTCTGGATCTCAACAATCGACTCGTAAAACGGTCGCCCCATCAGCAACGGCTCGCCCCCATGCCAGATGAAGTTGGCGTAATCGGTGTTGTAATCGAGCATCGAGGCTATCGTGCGTTCCAACACCTCTGGACGCATTCTGTTCTCGGGGCTCTTTGAGCGGTTGTGCCGGTAATAGCAGTACTGGCAGCCCATGTTGCAATTATTCGTCACTTTGACGATGTAGCTGATGTCTTTGTGCTCAGCAGAGTCTTCCATCTTGCCCTCCAAAAGAGAGACACGGGACAAATGCGCCCCGTGTCAGCTCGATTCAGTTGTAATTAAGCAACTAACGCCTGCTCCACTGGCTCCAATTTGTGAGCTGGCCGGAGTGGGCCTTGGATTTGGTAAGCTGTTCAGCTTGGATGCGCTTGATTGCGTCAATAAGAACGGCGCTCATGTCAGCCTCCTAACTCTTGCTCCACCTACTCCAATTGCTTAATGCATCTTTTGGAGCAGTCTGCTCGAGTGAGATGCGCTTGATTGCTTCAGCCAACACTGCGCTCATATCCGTTCCTTTCTACAAATAGACGTTTACCTTCGCGTGTCAGGCCTGTTCGAAGGCCTTTTGCACCGCCTATCGGCACATACACGCAAAAACCAGTCTATTGA
>CACZIP010000169.1 GCA_902781245.1 uncultured Coriobacteriaceae bacterium
GCGCGCAGGCGGGCGATGTCGTCCATGCTGGCCACGCCGCCGCTCGCAATGACTGGATGGCCAAAAGCCTCGGCCATGCGCTCGTAGGCTTCGCGCTCGATGCCGGTCTGCATGCCGTCGCGCGCGATGTCGGTGTAGACGAGGTGACGATAGCCGAGCGCTGCCATGTCGCGTGCCAGGTCGGTCGCGGCAACGCCCGAACCCTCGCGCCAACCGGCGACGGCTACTTCCCCGCCTTTTGCATCGATGCCAGCGGCAAGCATGTCGCCGTACTCCTCGATAGCAGCCTGTGCGAAGTCGGGGTCGCGCACGAGCGCGGTGCCGAGCACCATGCGACTCGCGCCCGCATCAGCCAGGCGCGCGCACACGTCGAGCGTGCGGATGCCCCCGCCAATCTCGATCTTGAGGTTGGTGTTGGCCAAGATGCGCTCAACGATCTTGATGTTGACCGGTTGGCCTGTCTTCGCGCCATCGAGGTCGACCATGTGGATCCATTCGGCTCCAGCTTCCTCAAACACTTTCGCCTGCTCGACCGGATCGTCGTTGTAGACGGTCACCTGCGCGTAGTCGCCTTTCGCCAGGCGCACGGCCTTCCCGTCGAGTATGTCGATTGCGGGTAGTAAGTACATGTAATGCCTTTCTACGTGGCGTATCGGTACCTGCTACTGATGCGCCATCTTGCTTTCTTGCATAAAGGTACCTGGTACCTTTATGCACTCACTCTATGCGTTCTTGGCTAGCTCCACGAAGTTCGACAGCAGCTTCAGACCGGCATCCGAGCTCTTCTCGGGATGGAACTGCACGGCAAACGCGCTCTTCCCCACCTGCACGGCACTCGGGAACGTGATCGAATGCGTCGTAGTGGCGATGGCCTCGCATGCGTGCGGTGCCGCATAGCTGTGAGTGAAGTAGAAGAACTCGCGGTCCTTGATGCCCTTGAACAGCGGGTTCGGGCGCTTGCTCAGGAAGTCGACCGTGTTCCAGCCCACATGGGGAATCTTGAACGGCTTGCCCGCCATGTCCGTCTTGGGGAGCGCGTCGACGACGCCGGGGATGAGGCCCAGGCCGGGCGTCGGCTTGCCCTCTGCGTGCTCGGTGCCGCCCGTGAACAGGAGATGCAAGCCCAGGCAGATGCCGAGGAACGGCACGCCCTCCTGGATGCGCTCGACAATGATCTCGTCCTGCCCGAGCTCGCGCATGGAATTGGCCGCGTCGGCGAACGCGCCCACACCTGGCAGCACGATGGCGTCGGCGCGCTTGATCTCGTCAACATCGTCGGTGATGTGCGCGTCGGCACCCACCGTGATGAGCCCACGCTCGACGGACTTCAGGTTGCCCTTGTGGTAATCGACTACAACAATCATTCAGTGCCTTTCCTTGTCTCAACATGAGTCGGGGGTCAGGGCACCGACTCATTGTGCACAATGAGTCAGGGGCCAGGCCCCCGACTCACTCAAACTCACTTACCCGCTTTGCACCCTACAGCGCGCCCTTCGTGGACGGGAGCACGTCGGCAGCGCGCGGATCGTGCTCGACCGCCTCGCGCAGCGCGCGGGCAACAGCCTTGAACGTGGCCTCGATGATGTGGTGCACGTTCTCGCCCGCAAGCCCCTGCACATGCAGCGTGATGCCGGCATTCGTTGCGAAGGCGATGAAGAACTCCTTCGCGAGCGTCGAATCGAACATGCCGAGCAGCGCATACGGCACGTCGATGTCCCAGTACAGCGCGCCGCGTCCCGAGATGTCGATGGCCGCCTGCACGAGCGTCTCGTCCATGGGCAGCGCAATCGAACCGAAGCGGCGGATGCCACGCTTGTCGCCAAGCGCCTCGGCGACGGCCTTGCCGAGCACGATGCCCACGTCCTCGACCGTGTGGTGCCCGTCGACGTTCAAATCGCCCTTGGCGTTGACCGTCAGGTTGAACAGGCCATGGCGCCCGAACGCCTCGAGCATGTGGTCGAAGAACCCGATGCCCGTGTCAATCGTGGTGGCGCCGTCGCCGTCGAGGTCAATCGACAGCGTGATGTCGGTTTCCTTCGTCGTGCGCGTGATGGTTGCCTCGCGTGCCATGTGCCTTCCCTTCCTATTTCTCTAGTTCCGCAACCAAAAGGAGCTGCCACCTTCTGGTTTTGTCTCCTCTTGGTTTTGCTTTCTTTTGCATGGTCCTTGTTCGAAAACTACCGTACCACAACCTGCTTCAACGCATCGAGGAAGCGGGTGTTTTCCGCCTCGGTGCCGATCGAGACGCGCAGGCAGTTCTCGAGGCCGGCCGAACGCGAGAAGTCGCGCACGAGCACGCCGGCATCGAAGAGGCTCTGCCAGACCTGGCTGGCATCGATCTCGGGATCGAAGCGGAAGAGCACATAGTTGGCCTGGGAGTCGAATGCCGTGACGCCTGGCAGCATGTTCAGTTCGTCGATGACGCGGGCACGTTGCTCGATGATGGCATCGATGCCCGGTTCGAACTTGGCGCGGTTTTCGTAGATCACGCGACCGATCGCCTGCGAGACAGCATCGACCGAGTACGGCTGGCGCACCTTCTTGAACTCGCGCAACGCGGCTTCGCTGCCGAGCAGGTAACCCAGACGAACGCCGGCCATCGAGAACGCCTTCGAGAAGGTGCGGAGGATGACCAGGTTCTCGAACCGCTCGAGCAAGGGCCGCGCGGTGTAGCGCGAGAACTCGAAATACGCCTCGTCGACCATGACGAGCGTGTCGGACGCTTCGAGCATGCGTTTGACGAATGCGCCGGTCACCTTGTCGCCGGTGGGATTGTTGGGACTCGTGACGATCGTGTAATCGATGTCGCCTTGCGCCAAGCGCTCGATGACCGCGTCTTCGTCGACCGTGAAATCGGCGCGGCGCGGCACGTTGACGATGTTCGTATTCGTGAGCTGCGCGTTGTTGACGTAGACGCTGAACGTGGGCGGCATGTTGAGGAACGTGCGACCGGGACCGCCGAACGCGAGCGCCATGTCGAACAGCAACTCGTCGCCTCCGTTGCCCATGAGCACCTGGTTGCGCTCGAGGCCGTTTGCATCGGCGATCATGTCGCGCAGCTGGTTGGCCAAGGGGTCGGGGTAACGGTTGAACGGGACTTTGCGAATAGCACGTTCGACTTCGCGGCGAATCTCGAACGGCACGTCGAGCGGATTCTCGTTCGCCGAGATCATGACATCGGTCAGGATGTATTTCGGATCGTACGGCTCGATGCTCGCAAGTTGCGGCGCTGCGGGTCGTAAGCGGTTCATGATCGGTTATTCCTTCCGTGTATGCGTTAAGGGGCCGTCCCCTAACGCAGCTAATTGTTCAGCATTTGTTGACGCAATTCGACGCTGCGCGCATGCGCCCACAGGCCCTCGTGGTGCGCGATTCTGACAATCGAATCGGCATCGTCGGCCAGCGCGGTCGGCGAATATTGAATGATGGACGACTTCTTGATGAACTCCTCGGTCGAAAGCGGGCTCGAGAAGCGGGCCGTGCCACCCGTCGGCAGCGTGTGGTTCGGACCTGCAACGTAGTCGCCAACGGCTTCGGGCGTCCACTCGCCCAGGAAGATGGCGCCTGCATGGCGGATGGCACCGAGCGAGTCCATCGGATTGGCGATGTGCAGCTCGAGGTGCTCGGGCGCGATGACGTTGACGGCGCCGATTGCCTGCACGAGATCCTCGCAGACGACGATGAGGCCCTCGTTGTCGAGCGAGGTCATCGTGATATCGGCGCGGGTCGACTCTTTCACGTGCTCGGCGATGGCCGCCTCGACTGCGTCGGCGTACTCAGCCGAGAACGTGACCAGATAGCACGTGGCCAGCGGGTCATGCTCGGCCTGCGCCATGAGGTCGATGGCCACGAGACGCGGGTCGGCCGTTTCGTCAGCCACAACGCACACCTCGGAAGGGCCGGCAATCATGTCGATGCCCACGTCACCGCTGACGATCTTCTTAGCAGCAGCGACGAACGCGTTGCCAGGGCCGGTGATCTTGTCGACGGGCGCAATTTGCTCGGTGCCGTACGCGAGAGCTGCGATAGCCTGCGCTCCGCCAACCGAGTAGATCTCGGTAACACCCGCGAGCTCGCATGCTTTCAGAATGGCGGAATCGAGCGAGCCATCCTTGGTGGGAGGATTGACGACGACGATGCGGCGCACGCCGGCGACGCTCGCCGGAATCGCGTTCATGAGCAGGGTCGACGGATACAGCGCACGGCCGCCGGGCACGTAGATGCCCACCGAGTCGAGCGGCGTGACCTTCGCACCGATGATGGCGCCGTTCTCACGCGTGGCGAACCAGCTCTGCTCGAGCTGACGCTCGTGGTACTCGCGGATCTGCGCAGCAGCATGCTCGAGCGCCTCTGCGAGCACCGGGTCGCACTTGGCGACGGCCTCATCGATGGCCTCTTGCGGTACGCGGAAGTTCTCGACTTCGACACCGTCGAACTTGGCCGTCAGCTCGCGCAGGCATTCATCGCCGCGCTGCCGCACGTCCTCGACAATCTCGGTCGCAATCTGCAAAGCTTTCGCATTAAACGCGCTCTTTCGTTGCAGATGCGTATTGTCGAACTCCTCGCCTGGTTTAAGTATGACTCTGCGCATGTGAATCCTTTCGTGTGGTACTGCTCAGCAATTGCCGATTGGGATGAGGGGTGAAGCCGCTTGCGAAGCACTATCTATCAAGTACTTCGATTAGCTGAGTTGCTGTAGGCAAACCCCTCATCCCACTCGGCAATTGCGGTGAACACGCTCTTACTTCCCTTCCCCACCAGCCGTAACTTTTAAGGCGCGGTTCTCGGAATAAGCGGATAGTTTCTGAGCCAGGTCGAGCACGCGTGCATCGGTGCGGAACGAGGCCGTGTTCGCGAAGAAGCGCGCGGTGGAATCGAGCACTTCGTCGGTGATGACCAGGTTGTTTTCCTTCAACGTCGTGCCAGTTGCCGTGATGTCGACGATGCATTCGGACATGCCGGTCAGCGGCCCGAGCTCGATGTTGCCGTGCAACTGCACGATCTCGACCTGAGTGCCGCGGTGCGCGAAGTGCGCACGCGCGATGC
>CACZIP010000170.1 GCA_902781245.1 uncultured Coriobacteriaceae bacterium
CAGCGCTGGACGATGTCGTGGGACGGCGGCGTGGTGCTCGCGAACGCGTCCACCGGCAAGGTGCTCGCCACCGCCTCGGCGCCCGCCAAGGGGTCCAAGTGTGGTACATGGCGCGCGGGGAGACCAAGCGCGCGTGGAAGGCGCTGCTCTCCCGCATCGCGCCGCCGGACATGGTGGTCACCGACGGCGGGCCCGGCTTCGCGGCGGCCGCGCGCGAGGAGTGGCCGGAGACCAGGGTGCAGAGGTGCCTGTACCACGCGTTCTGCCAGGTCAGGCGCTACACCACCTCGAGGCCCAACCTCCAGGCCGGCAAGGAGCTCTACGGCCTGGCCGTCGACCTCATGCACGTCGGCACGCTGCGCCAGGCCGACCTCTGGGTCGAGCGGTTCCTCGAGTGGTGCGAGTTCTGGTGCGACTTCCTCAACGAGCGGACCGTGGTGGACCGCAGGCGCGTCTACACCCACGAGCGGCTCGTCAAGGCCCGCCGCGGCCTGGCGTCGCTGCTCAACGCCGGCACCATGTTCACCCACCTCGACCCGGGGCTTTGCGCGGAGGGCCCGATGCCCAGGACCAACAACAGGATCGAGGGAGGGGTGAACGCCCAGCTGCGCGACATGATGCGCAACCACCGCGGGATGAGCGAGCTGCGCAGGGTCAAGGCGGTCTTCTGGTGGTGCTACATGCACACGGAGCGCCCCAAGGGCGCCTCCGAGGTCCTGGCCACCATGCCCACCGACGACGACATCGACATGCTCTACGAGGCCTACGCGTCCAACCCCAAGGAGGCGGACGGCCCCGTCGAGTGGGGCGACAGGGCCGTCTGGAACGAGATGCACCACAGCACCCCGTATCCCTATTCGATTGATTGATCAGAGGCGCATGGATAATCGCCCCAGACACACTTTTTGTCCTTTAACCCGCGTTTTTCATTCTGCTAGATGAAAAGGGATCGTCCTTTTCGGCTCGTTATTTTTCTACGTAAATGCCCTCTTGCTTGAAAACCGTCTCAAAGGTCTTGCAGAACACTTTCACATCGAGGGGGAAACAGCGCTTGTGCACGTACTCGACGTCGAGTTTCAAGCGGTCATGCCAGGGAAGCGAGTTGCGTCCGTAGACGGCAGCATATCCAGTCACGCCGGGTTTCACTGTCAGCTTTAGGGCTTCGTTGCCTTCGTACAATTCGGTTTCGCGCTTGAGGTCGGGACGTGGTCCCACGACGCTCATGTCGCCTTTCAGCACGTTCAGGAACTGGGGAATCTCATCGAGGCTCGTCTTGCGCATAAATGTGCCGACGCGCGTCATGCGAGGATCGTCGGCTCCGTTATATGTTGAACCGTCTTCCATTACCAAGTCGGGCGCATTCACCTTCATCGAGCGGAGCTTGTACATGGTGAACTCGCGGCCGTTTTTCCCGACACGGGGCGCGTTGTAGAACACGGGACCCTTGTCCTCGAGCTTGATGGCGGCGCCGCATGCTGCGGTGACGGCTCCAACTACGGGCAAGGCGACGATTCCCACTGCCACATCACAGGCACGTTTACCGAAGCGGCCGTAAAACGTCATGCTGTCCACGTCGCCCCTGGCTGCGTCGATTGCAGCTGCACCGATGGATGTTCCCGCTATGCCTGCAGCGATGCAGCCGATTGTTTTGAGAAAATGCCCGCTCATTGCACGCCTTCCGTCTCGAGTTCGCGCACGCAATCGATGAACGATTCGCAGATGTATGCGACATCATCATCGGAGAGCAACGTGTGTAACGGCAGCGTGATTTCATTTTCGAACTGGGCGTATGCGTTCGGGAAATCAATGATATCGAAGCCCATGTTTTTGTAGGCGGTTAGCATCGGCAGCGGTTTGTAATGCACGTTGCTCGCGATTCCCCGATTGGCCAAGCGTTCGATCAAGGCATCGCGGAACGAACGTTTCTTTCCGATGAGCCGCACGAGCATGAGGTGACCGCTCGATGCGAATCCATCGGTGTCGGGGTCGCCTTGATAGTGCTTGAGCAAGGTGACGCTTTCACCGCCGAGGTACGCTTCATACAAGGCAATCAGCTCGCGTCTGCGTTCGAGAAGTTCAGGATATCGACGTAATTGCGCCAATCCGAGTCCGGCTTGCATGTCGGTCATGTTGCATTTCCAACCGGGGTAGGCGATGTCGTATTCCCAAGCGCCCGCTTTGTCCTTTGCCAAGGCATCCTTCGTTTGCCCGTGTAGCGACATGAGCATGAGTTGCTTGTAGGCGTCTTCGTCGTTGAGGGAGCCTTGTTTCCACGTGAGCGCGCCACCTTCTGCAGTCGTGAAATTTTTCACAGCATGAAACGAGAACGCTGTGAGGTCGGCTGCCTGTCCAGCATTCAAACCATGGCGTCGTGCGCCGAGCGAATGGGCGGCATCGGCAAGAACCGGCATGTGCCCGATTTGCTCCTGCGCTTCGTTTGCGGGGTTCCAGGAGATGGGGGCTGCGTTAAGCGCGTCATAGAGCGCATCGTAATCGACCATGCGTCCTGCGATGTCGACGGGGATGACAGCGCGCGTTTTCGCCGAAATGAGGCTTGTGAGTTGGGCGTAGTCCATCTCGAACGATTCCGGTGCGACGTCGCACAGCACGGGTGTGGCGCCTACGTGGCAGATGGCCGATGCCGATGCTGTGTAGGTGTAAGCGCTCGTGATGACTTCGTCACCAGGTCCGATGCCCAACAGTCGAAGCCCGCATTCGAGTGCGGCGGTTGCCGAATTCAGGCAGGCAACTTTGCTTGTGCCAATGTATTCGGCAAGGTCGCATTCGAGCTGCTTGGTTTTCGGGCCGGTTGTGATCCAGCCGCTCTCGAGCGCGCTGACGACCTCGTCGATTTCCGCCTGCGTGATGTCGGGCGGAGAGAATGAAATGCGTCTTTGAGTATCCATGCCCGATATTGTACGGCACTTTGGCACAACGCTCCCAGGGAAGGGCGTGCCATGGAAAGAAAAACGGAAAGCATCAACGAGCTAATGGCACACCCTTCCCTGGGAGCGGTGTGCCATTTCGCCTAAACGAGGCTGCTGATCAGTTCCACGATTGCCTGGTACGAAGTTGGCTGGTCGAATTGCTCTTCGGCGATGCGGCGCGCAATAGCCCCCATGGAACGGCGGTGTTCGTCGTCGTTGGCGAGTTCGACAAGCGCTTTCGCCAGCGCTTCTGCATTTTCTGCTTCGACGTTGATGCCGAAGCCGTCTTCTTCGACCTTGGCGCGGAATTCTGGGCTCGAGCCAGTATTGATCATGGGGATGCCAGCTGCCAGGTAGTCTCCGATCTTGGTGATGATGCTTTGCGGAGCACTCTTGACCAGCGAATTGACGGTGATATCGGAAGCCTTCAGATAGGCGGCCATCAGCTCGTAAGGCGCATATCCAACAAAATCGACAGGCGCGTTCAGCCGGGCAGCCTGCTCTTCGAGCTTCGCGCGGTCGGGCCCGTCTCCCAGGATCTTCACGCGTATCGAGGGATTCTCTTGCGCTGCGATGACTGCCGCGTCGATTAGGGTTGCAATGTCGTAGCTCGCGCCAAGCGTGCCCGCATAGATGACCCACAGCTCGCCGTCGGATTTCTCGATTGCGTCAGCTTGCGCGACTGCGCCGGTGTCGAACTTTTCGAGCTCGTTTCCCACATAGACCGTGATGCGACGGTAGTTGTCATCGCGATACTTGCTGGGCTGGTTCGCATATTCATCTGAAGTGCCCACGGCGGCGGCAATCAGGTCATAGGTCTTCTTTGCATCGCGAGCGAACGGAGAGAATGCGATGTCGCTCAATATGGGCACGTCAACGGCCATGCGCATGGCTTCGGGCCATAGGTCGTTGATGTCTGGAATGTACGGTATGCCGTTCTCATGGGCAATTTCTGCACACGTTCGAGCCATGTCGTTGGGTGGAATCTCCGAATAGATCAAATCGTATGCAGTGGGATTGTTGGCGAAGCGGTCTTGGAAGAACCGCCGCAAATTGCCGGCGAGCACGCGGTGGCTGTTGATGCGTGCTAAATCGAGGTTCCGTTTATAGCCTGGCTCGTAGACGAACTGGATTCGGTAGGGGAGTCCTTTGTAGCATGCAAGTGTCGTGTCGCGTTGGGCTTTGTCCCAGTGTTGGAACGTCGACGTGATGAGATCGACGTCGAACCCAGCTTTGGCAAGCGCTTGCGCTACGAACCGGAAACGCGTGTAACCGCGCGTTTCATCGCCGAGCTTGACGCCTTGCGTGACGACGGCGATGCGTTTCCTGCGAGGTGCTCCAACCGTCGATTCGGGATATGTGTAATAGCCCTCCATGCGCCATATTATAGGCGAGGACAACAATAATGCGCTATTGACGAGGCTTGCAATGTCGTTTTCGAGCTAGTAAGCGATGTCCATGTCGACATTGCCCACAATTCCCGGAACGGTACCATCGGACATGCATTGCCACATTACGTAGCTTCCCGTGTAGCTACATGTTCTGTTGCCGGTCTTGTAGGGCCATTGCGCGACCCAGCGTTTCCAGCTATTGAAGGACGAAGAGCTCAAGAGGGAATTCCACCAGCTCAGTGAGGAGTAAACGCCAGCAGTATACCCCGCATTCTGAATCTTGTTGCAGTAGGTGCGGCAGATGGGTTCGAGGGAAACCGACATCTGGGATTCGTCTTCAACATCGAAATAGACGCCGTATTTCAAGTCCTTAGGGGAGAGGCCGGCGCTTTTCAGAAGGCGCAATGTGTGGTCTGCTTCGCTTGAGGCCATGGACGTGTTCGTTGCATACGAATACAGGTATACGCCGATATCCAGGCCTGCTGCACGAGCCCCCTGCACGTTTTTATAGAACTTCATTAAGCTTTCCTTGGCTTCATCTATTCTCCTATCGCTAAGTTTAATCTCAAACGCCGCATTATTATACACTTTTCAAAAGATTTATTATACACTTTTCGGAAAATCTATTATACACATTTCGCCCCTGCGGGGAGTAGCGAGTGTCATAGTGGGTTACACACTTTGAAAAAGTTGTGTAA